>JAYUXQ010000925.1:0-3383 GCA_043752905.1 Nannocystis sp.
ACTTGCCGATACAGGCGATAGTCGAGCACGGCGGTATTAAAGAACACCCCGCTCGCGCGCTCCTCCGGCCAGCTCCCACCGGCCCCTTGCCGCGCGAGCAAGTACGCGACCCCGCGGTCGACCGCTCGCCGCATGCGCTCGTCGACCCCGACGGCCATCAGCGTGAGCACGGCCCAGGCCGTCTGCACGACGAGGCTCGGCTCCTCCGGCAGCAACGCGATGTCGCGGTCCTCGACGACGCCCTGGAAGCTCTCGCCCCAGCCGCCGTCGACGCGTTGCGCCCCGAGCAGCCACTGCACCGCGCGACCGATCGCCGGGTGATGCGGCGACAGGCCCGAGGCCAGCAGCGCCGGGACGGCGAAGAAGGTCCCGTAGGTGAAGTTGATGCCCCAAAAGCCCGACCATGCGCCGTTCTTGTGCTGGGCCGCGAGCAGGAACGCGGCGCCCCTGCGCACCGCGTCGTCGACCTGGCCCACGAGCACGTCGCCGAGCGCGGCGCCCATGTGCCTGCGCGCGACCGCGAGGCCGCGCACGCAGCTCGCCGTGCACTCGGTGTACGAGTACTCGAGCATGCAGTTGCCGTAGATCTCGGCCGGGTTGAAGTGGCGTAGCACCATGCTGCCGCGGCGCGGCTCGTACGACCCGAAGCCGCCGTCGTCGTTCTGGCGGCGCAGCACGAAGCGCACCGCGGCGCGCTGGCGGTCGAGCGACAGCGCCGTCCCTTCCGTCAGGTGACCCTCGAGCGAGAGCAGCGCCTCGAGGGCCTCGGCCGTGCAGTCGCTGACCGGCCACGGGTGGTGCTCGTCGGCGAAGCCCCAGCCACCATCGGCCGGCTCGCGGTAGTGCTCGGCGCCGCCGGGGATGTCACCGTGGATCTGCGCGCGAGGCAGCCAGGCGGCGGCGTCGCGGGCGATCGCCTTCGCGGTCGGCAGGGCAGGACCCTCGGCCAGCCCCTGCAGCAGGAAGCTGGTGTCCCAGATGTCGCTGCGCGCCCCGCAGATCCGCATGCCCTCGGCGTCGTCCTCCCACACCCAGTACTCGAGGCCCTGCAGCGCGCGCGGCAGCTCCGGGTGTCGCGGATTATTGTGGTGCAGCGCCAGGCAGAACAGCAGCCCGTTGACCGGGCTCAGGCACACATAATCGGTGCTGCGAAACTCGAATTGGATGTGCTCGAGCGCGCGGGCCAGCGCCCGCTTGCGCAGCAGCCCCGGCGTGAACCGATCGATCGCCCGCATGCCCGCGAACGCGACGCGCAGCCCGGCGCCCGGCGCCTCATAAAGATCGGTCGCCGCGATCTCGTCGCGGTGCGCGGCGAACGGCACGCGCGCGTAGCCCTCGGGGTACAGCTCGTCGCGGATCGCATCGAGGATCGGCGCCGGAGCGCCCTGCAAACGCACGCCATAGACGTACGAGAGCCCGAGGTAGATCAGGCGCATATGATTATAGAGGCGGCGCGGGTGCACCGGCGTCGCCTCGGGCAACAGCCACATCTCCGGCAGGATCGGCTGCACGCCGGCCCACGGATACATGCCGAGCATCGCCAGCCAGATCCGGCCCCAGGTCGGGATCTGGACCACGCCGCCGTGGGCACGGATCCAGCGCATCGCGCCCACCGCCAGCGGATCCGTCGGCTCGGCGCCCAGCAAGCGCAGGGCCACGTACGCGAGCGTGGTGTGGAACAGCCACGAGGCGCTGTCGGGGTGCATGCCCCAGCCGCCGTCCGGGCGCACCTGCAATGCGAGGCTGCGCCGGATCCGGCGCTTGCGGTCCTGCGCGATCGGCTGGCCGAGGATCTGGCACAGGACCACGTACTGGCATACCAGCATCGGGTTCCACACGACCTCGCCCGCGAGCGCCCCCTTTGGCTGCTGCACCGAACGCAGGTGCTCCAATGCCTGCGCGTATGCGGCCGAGGCCTGCGCGCGCAGGGAGTCACCGGTCCCGAAGGACATGTCCTCGGGGCCATGTGTGGGGACGACGTTCGTCCCGTTCGTCCCGTTCGTCATGGCGTCGCGGTCGCCTTCGCCGCGCCGTGCTGGAAAATGAGGAAGTACTGGTAGGGCAGGAAGGTCTCCTCGCGCGTCAACGCGAACCCGGCCTGCGCCAGCTCGCTGATCACGGTCTCACGCGGGGTACGAAACTGTGGCGCCGGGGCGGTGTTGTCGGGCGCCTGGGCGTCCGGCTTGAAGTTGATGACGACGAGGTGACCGCCCGGCTTGAGCGCGCCCGCGACCTTGCGAAAGTAGCTCACGCGGCTGCGCAGGTACGGGTACGTGTTCGACACGAACACGAGGTCGACGCCGTGCTCGGGCAGCGCCGGGTCGTCGTAGAAGGCGAGGTGCGGCTCGATGTTCGGCGTACCCCACGACTCCCGGTTTTGTTCGATAAAGCCGCGGAACTCGTCGTCGACGTCGACCGCGTACACGGTGCCGCCCGGGACCTCGCGGGCGAGGCGACGCGAGAAGTAACCCGAGCCGGCCCCGATGTCGGCGACGATCGAGTCCTTGCTGGCGATCGGCAGGGCTCGCACGACCTTGTCCGGCATCACCCAGGCGTCGCGCTTGGCGTCGTCCATGTCGGCGATCGCCTGCTTGGGGTCGTCGTAGTCCATGTTGGCCACCAGCTCGCCCTTGCGGCAAGCGCCGAGGCCCAGGCCGACCGTCAGGGCGGCGATCACGAGGACAGCGCCGCGTGAGGGGAGTGCGAAGCGTGTGACGAGGGGAGGGGAGGCACGCTGCATGCGCCGAGCGTAGTCCCGGTGACGGGCGCTGTCGACCATACGGGGCATGCAGGCGCTGGCGGACTCGGGTAGACTCGCGCCGCCTTGGCGGACCCCACAGCAGCGCAGGACCCTCCACGCCCCACCGCCATGGCCATGACCAGGGCCGAGCGCCACGCCCTCGGGCGCCGCCTGGTCGCCGAGGGCTCAGTCTTGTGGAGCGCGCTGCCCGTCGAGTGGCCCACCGAGGGCGCCAGGGGGTCGGTGGCCGACCCGCCCGAGCTGCCGGGCCTGGCCTGGCGCGTGTGGGCCAGCCTGTCGTCGCTGCTGCGCCGGCCGCGACACAGCTTCGCGTACGTACACGAGCCGGTGGCCCACGGCGCCGTGCTGCGCCTGCTGCACGCCGTGCGCTTGCCGCTGTGGCTGGTGTTGCTGGTCGTCCTCGGCGTGCGCGCGTGGCTGTCGCCCGACGGCGCCACCGTGCTCGCCCCGGTCCACGAGGTCCTCGACCCGCGGCTGTGCGAGGTGCTCTCGCTGTGGTTGCTGCTGATGGTCCCGATCGGCGTGCCGCTGCTGTACTTCGCCCTCGGCATGGCGACCCACGTCGCGCTGACGCTGACCGGCGGCGCCCCGCGATCGATCGCGGCCAGCATGCGTGCCGCCG
>JAYUXQ010000926.1:0-8320 GCA_043752905.1 Nannocystis sp.
CCGGCGGCGGGTTCCTCGCCCGGCGGCGAGGGTTTGCGGCGGTTGCTCGCCCGTGATCGAATTTGATACCGTGCCGACGGCTCCACCGCGGGTCTACCATGCCACTCGAGGACAACCTCCAATCGCCGGGCCAGGATCGTGGCGTGATGCCGGCGCGATACTCGTCCCCGGGGACATGTGGTCGGAGCGACCCGGCGCGTGGGCACGGACTGCGGGGCCGGGGTTGAGCGTGCCCGCGAAGGCCCGCGTGCTGCTCGTCGGCGCGGCGGCGGTGGACCAGGCCGCGCTGGATAGTGCGCTCGCCGGGCTCGACGTCACGATCCAGGTGACGTCCGACGAGGAGGCGCTGCAGCAGGTGGAGGTCGACGACCTCGCGGCGATCGTTCTCATGGACGGCGCGGACGGGCTCGCGCTGGCGCGACGGCTGCGCTCGCTCGGCAGTTCGGCGACGCCGCTGTTGTTCGTGATCGACGAGGCCGCCGGGTGGCCGCTCGCGGAGGCGTACGCGCTGGGTGCCGTCGACCACGTGACGCGGCCCCTCGTGCCCGGGGTCGTGCGTGGCAAGCTCGCGTTCCTCGTCGAGCACTTTCAACAGGCCCGGCGGCTGCGCTCGCGCGCGGACGGTCGCGACGAGGACGACGCGAGGGAGCGGGCGCGGGCGGAGGCGGAGCTGCGGGCCAGCGAGCAGCGGCTGCGTCTGGCGACGGAGGCGGCGGGTCTGGGGATCTGGGTGTGGCACCTCGCCGACAACCGCGTCACCTGGGAGAACGACCGGCTCTACGAGATCTTCGGGCTGCTGCGCAGCGACGAGCCCGTCGACGCGACCCACTTCATGGCGGACTTCGTGCACCCCGACGATGCCGCGTCGTTCGAGCGAGCGATGGCCGCGACGCTCAAGACGGGGGCGCCGTTTTATTTCCTCGGCCGGTTTCGTCGCAAAGACGGCGAGCTGCGCTGGACCGAGCTCACTGGCCAGCTGGTCGCGGAGGACGACGCGACCCCCGTGCACGTGCTCGGCACCGCGGCCGACGTCACCGATGACAAGCGCGCCGATGACGAGATCCGGCGGGTGGCGGCCGAGTCCGCGGCGGTCGCCGAGGCCAACGCGAAGTTTCGCGTGTTCTTCGAGCAGGGCACGCAGTTCGCGGGCGTGATGACGCTCGACGGGACGGTCGTCGAGGCGAACCGGCTGTGCCTCGAGGCCTGTGGGTACCACCGCGAGGAGGTCATCGGCAAGCCGTTCTGGGAGTGCGGCTGGTGGAACCGATCGCCGGCGCTGATGGAGAGGATCCACGAGGCGTCGATGCAGGCGGCCCAGGGCCGGCTGTTTCGCACCGAGACCCACTACTTCATCGCCGACGGCAGCCAGCGCCACATCGACCTCATCCTGGCGCCCGTGACCGGCGAGGACGGCCGCGTGCTGTTCGTCGCGCCGTCCGGCACCGATATCACCGACCGCAAGCGGGCCGAGCGGGCGCTACGCACCAGCGAGGAGCGGCTGCGGTTCCTGGACGCGCTCGCCGAGGCGACCCGGGCGGCGGCGGACCCGGGCGACATCATGGCGATGACGACCCGTCTGCTCGGGCAGCACCTCGCCGTCACGCGCACGGCCTACGCGGACGTCGACGCCGACAGCGACCGCTTCACGATCCGCAACGACTGGACCGTCGAGGGGGCGGCCAGCGCGGCGGGTGTGTACTCGCTCGACCTGTTCGGGCCACGCGCGGCCGCCGACATGCGCAGCGGTCATACGCTGGTCGTCTGCGACGTCGACGGCGAGCTCGAGCCGGCCGAGGGCCGGGAGATGTTCAACGCGATCGGGGTCAAGGCGATCGTGTGCTGCCCGCTGGTGAAGGGTGAGAGGTTGGTGGCGATGATGGCCGTGCACCACGCGCGGCCCCGTGACTGGCTGTCCGACGAGGTCGCGCTGGTCGAGGAGGTGGTCGAGCGCTCGTGGGCCCACATCGAGCGCGTCCGCGACGCCGCCGCGCTGCGCGAGAAGGACCAGCGGCTCAAGCTCCTGGTCGAGAACATCAAGGACTATGCCGTCATCATCTGTGACCTCGAGGGCAAGGTGATCGAGTGGCAAGGCGGGGCCGAGCGCATCACCGGCTTCACCGCGGCCGAGGCGGTCGGCGGCGGCGCCGAGATCATCTTCACCGCCGAGGACCGCGCGGCCGGCCGACCCGAGGGTGAGATGAACCGGGCCGCGCGCGACGGGCGGGCCGAGGACCGCCGCTGGCACGTCCGCAAGGACGGCTCGCGCTTCTTCGCCGACGGCGTGATGATCGGCCTGTGCGACGAGGCGGCGCAGCTGCACGGCTTCGGCAAGGTGTTCAAGGACGCGACCGGCGAGGCGATCGCCGAGGAGAGCCGTCGCCGCCACACGGAGCAGCTGCGCACCCTCGCCGACGTATCGAACCGGCTCAACTCGGTGCTCGACCTCGGGTCCGTCCTCGGGGTCGTGACCGAGGAGGGCCGCGCGCTGATCGGCGCGCATCAGGCGATCACCAACATCGCCATCGACGGCACACGGAGCTTGCAGGCGGTCGCGCTGTCCGACGCGCTGCGCGGCGCCGATGCGACCCTCGTCCCGCCCGACCGCTCGGCGATCTACCCCGCGATCGCGGCCACCAACGAGCCGGTGCGGCTCACCCAGGACCAGCTGCGCGCGCACGCCGGCTGGTCAGGGTTCGCGCTGGCGGCCGAGGGGGACCCGGCGATGCGCGGCCTGCTGGCGGCGCCGATCGTCGCCCGCGGCGGCGGCACGCTCGGCGTCATTGCGCTGTCCGACAAATACGAGGGCGACTTCAGCGATGAGGATGAGGCGATCCTCGTGCAGCTGGCCCAGATGGCCGCGGTCGCCGTCGAGAACACGCAGCTGTATCAGGCGCTGCGCGACGCCGACCGGCGCAAGGACGAGTTTTTGGCGATGCTGGCCCACGAGCTGCGAAATCCGCTGGCGCCGATGCAGAGCGCGCTGACGCTGCTCGGCGCGCAGGGTTCGCACAGCGACGCGGCGGTGCGCCTGCGGGCGGTCATCGGCCGACAGATGAGCCACCTGACGCGGCTGGTCGACGACCTCCTCGATGTCGCCCGCATCACCAGCGGCAAGGTGGCCCTCAAGCGCGAGCCGGTCGAGCTCGGCCGTGTGGTCGCGCAGGCGATCGAGACCAGCCGCCCGCTGATCGACGCCAAGCGCCACACGCTGACCGTCGAGGTGGGCGAGCCGATCTGGCTCGACGCCGACCCGGTGCGGCTCGCTCAGGTCATCTCCAATCTCCTCAACAACGCCGCAAAATACACCGATGACCGCGGCAAAATCTGCGTCAGCGCGCATCGGGAAGCAGATAGTGCGGTGATCCGTGTCCGCGATACAGGCATTGGACTGTCAGCCGATATGTTGCCTCGAGTGTTCGAGCTGTTCACGCAGGCCAGCACCGGCCTCGCGCGGTCCGCCGGCGGCCTCGGCATCGGCCTCACGCTGGTCCGCAAGCTCGTCGAGCAGCACGGCGGCAGCGTCAGCGTCTCCAGCGCGGGCCGCGAGCAGGGCAGCGAATTCGTGGTGCGCCTCCCGGCCGGGGGCGAGACTGGCGTCGCCGATGCACCCGCCGGGGCCGCCGCGTCCGGGGGCCCGAAGCGCGTGTTGTTGGTCGACGACAACCTCGACGCGCTCGAGACGATGTCGATGTTGCTAGAGATGCTCGGGCACGTGGTGGCGACCGCATCCGACGGCATGAAGGCGGTCGAGGAGGCGCGCAGCTTCAGGCCCGAGGTGATGTTCCTCGACCTCGGGCTGCCCGGCCGCGACGGCTACGAGGTGGCGAGGATCCTGCGCGAGGAGTTTCCCAGGGGCACGCTATGGTTGGTCGCCCTGACCGGCTACGGCCAGGATGAGGACCGCAAGCGGACGCGCGACGCCGGCTTCGATCAACACCTCGTCAAGCCGGTCGAACCCGAGGAACTCGAGGCCGCGTTGCACGCCCGGGGTCGGTAGCGCGATGAATTTGCCTCCGGGAAGCCCGGCGGGCGCCCACGATATTGCGTCATGAGGCGCCCCGCGTCCATGGTGAGGGGTGCGCGCTCGCTCCTCCGTTCTCCTCGGCTCTCTCGTCTCTCTGATCGCCTGCGCTGAGCAACTGTCTGTTGCTGGCAGATTGCCTGCAGGGGCTGCGCGGGTGGTCCGAGGCGCACCCGGGGCGCGAGGGCCTCGCCGCCAACGGCTGGCCGACGATCGATGCGAGTCGCGGCAAGATCCTCGTGGTGCTTCACGACGGCGGCAACTGGCGCGACAGCTACGTCGCGGCCGGCACCAGGGGGCACGTGCTGTTCCCGGACGCGTTCGACGATCTCGAGGCGCCGTTCGCCGCGGTGCACACGCTCAACGACCCCACCGGGGACGCGGCCACGATCGCGGCGGCCCTCGACGCGGGGCACCTGGTCCGCACGCGCGCCGACTCCGACAACGTCGAGCCGTTCGCTGGCGACGATACGCGTGCCATGGCGGCGCTCGCCAGCGGGGCGACCATCATCAGCACGGATTACCCGCCACCGATGGGCGAGCTCGACTATGTGTTCGAGATCCCCGTGGGCACGCCTTCACGTTGTAATCCGCGCACTGCGCCGGCCGACTGCACGCCCGCGGACATCGAGACGCCCTGAAGTCCGTGCATCCGGGCGCGCCCTCGCCCGCGCCGTCGCGCTACCCTGGCGGCCCATGGGCGACCGCATCCACGACCTCACACTGGCCGAAGTCTCACAGCCTCTGCCGTCGATCCACCGCACGCTCGGCGCCGGCATGGAGGGCCACGACGTCGCCCGCCTGCAGGCCGGCCTGCGCCGCCTCGGATACGTGGTCGGCCCGATCGACGGCGTCTTCGGCGACCGCACGGCCAGCGCCATCGCCGAGTACTGCGCCAAGCGCAAGTGGCCCGGCCCGGCCGTCGCCGACGCGGCGCTGTGGTCGGAGGTCGCACGCGACAGCGCGCTGGTCCAGGTCGATGCGGTCGAGGCGTACGCCGCCAGCCTCGAGGTCAGCGCCACCGGCCCGCACGACGCCGCCGCCGCGCTGCAGAAGACGGCGACCGAGCTGCGGGCCTCGGCCTCGCCCGCGGGCGAGGCCGAGGAGAAGGCCGCCGGTGAGCTGCTGCGTGCCGCGCAGAGGTGGCGCGCAGCGGCGGCCGCCTGGGCGCTCGCGGCCCAGCAGGTCTCACCGTTTTGGGACCCGGACGGCCACGGGTTCAAGGCCTTCGCCCGCGAGCTGCGGGCCCTCGATCAGGCGCGCAGCCACGGCGCACGGGTCGTCAACTCGCTCGCGCTCGCGGGCAAGGACTTCGACGCGCTCGGCGGCACCGAGCATCGCGAGCGCATCGCCGCGGCGATCGTTGTCGGGCGTGGGCTCGCCGCGGGCTGACCCGCACGCTCACGGCCGCACGCTGGCCCACGCGGGGTCGTCGCTGTGCATCTGCGTCAGCCAGGTTTGCAACGTCGATCCCAGCGACTCGGTCTGCGCGAGGTCGTCGACGAGATATACGTGGTGGGGCTCGTCGACGGTCCGGCGTCGTCGACGAGATCGACGCGCCGCGGCGCGAAGGCCTGTCGGACACGGTCATAATTGAAGACCGTACCGAAGCCGCCCGCGCTCGAGCCGACCAGCGTCACGTCGCTGGCCCCGCAAAAGGTCGGCACCAGGCGCTCGAGGTACAACCCCATGTTGCGATAGCCCACGTGGTGAATGCCATACTCGGCCTCGCGGTCGCCGCTGTGGAAGTCGCCGGTGCAGTAGGGGATAAACGCGAAGCTGTGATCGCGGTAGGGGTTGCCCGGCGCGTCGCGGTCGAAGATGCTGCCCGGCTCGAACAACGCGAGGGTCGCTTTAAGAGTGGTCTCGTCGAAGCCGTCGAGGTGGAGCGCGCAGCGCTGTCCATTGCTCGGCCGGTGCGTCGATCGCCTCATCGACCTCATCGGCGCATGACGGCACGCCGGTGGTCGGTGGACCGCCGCTGTCGTCCGTGTCGCCGGTGCTCGACGAGGTGTCCGCGGAGGCGTCGTCGTCGGGGCTGCACGCGGTCGCCAGGGCCAGGGCCAGCGGGCACGGGCGGAGCCAAAGAGGGACGCGCGGCGACGTGATGGGCATGCTCCTTGATACCGCCAAACCGGTGAACCAGCGAAATCGCGCCGGCGATCGGCGCCTCGCAGGTCGATCGTGGCGTGGCGAGTGATCCGCCGCGAGGCCTCGAGCGGCTTACTCTCGTGAGCCGACGGCCCGATCGCCGACGGACCCCGACACCCTGGATCGCGACATGAGTACGATGGCTGCGTTTGGATCCGCGCTCGCGCGCATCTTCGACACGACCGAGGCCGCGGCCGGGCACCCCGGCGGGGCCCAGGCGATCGTCCTCGACCTGTTCGACCGCCACGTCCGCGACGCTCGCCTGGGCATCCAGATCGGCGGGCGCAGCTTCACGGTCGGGCAGGGCTCGGGCGAGCCGCTGGCGACGCTGCGCATGCGGGACGCCGATGTGTTCGACCGCATCCTCGCGGCCGGCAACCTCGGGCTCGGCGAGGCGTACATGGACGGCGCCGTCGAGTGCGTCCACGGCGAGCTGCACGAGTTCCTGACGGCCCTGCTGCGCAACCGCGTCGACCAGGCGCTGCACAGCGACCCGCGCCTGCTCGCGCGTGCGGCCTGGGTGCGTCTGCAGACGCTGGCGCGCAGCAAGGCGGAGAACGTGCGTCGCCACTACGACGCCGGCGACGACCTCTTCGAGGCTTTCCTCGACCCGACGATGACCTACTCCTGCGGCTACATGCGCGCGCCGGAGGACAGCCTCGAGGACCTGCAGCGCAACAAGTTCGAGCGCATCTGTCAAAAGCTCGAGTTGCGCCCGGGCGACCGCCTGCTCGACATCGGCTGCGGCTTCGGCGGCCTGCTGATCCACGCGGCGACGCATCATGGTGTGGTCGGCGTCGGCGTGACCAACAGCCGCCGTCACTGCGCGCGCGGGCAGCAGCGAGTGGTCGAGGCCGGCCTCGCCGGTCGCGTCGAGATCCGCCTCGACGATTTCACGCGCATCGGCGACCGCTTCGACCGGGTCGTCAGTGTCGGCATGATGGAGCACGTGCCGCGCCGCGAGTATCGTAATTACTTCGCGGCGATCGCCCGCGTGCTCGCGCCGGACGGCCGCGGCCTGGTCCACGCGATCGGCTGCGCGGGCAGCCGCAACGACCACGACCCGTTCATTCAGAAGTACATCTTCCCGGGCTCGGGGCAGCCGCGCCTGTCGGAGATCGCGGCGGGCCTCGAGCGCGAGCGCCTGGCGGTGCTCGACGTCGAGAACATCGTGCGTCACTACGGCCACACGCTCCTGCGCTGGCTGGAGAACTTCCGCCGCAACCGGGCCGCGCTCGATCCGGCGCGCTACGACGACCGCTTTTGTCGCATGTTCGAGTACTACTTCCATTGTGGGATCGCGGCGGCCTTCGCGGCCGAGTCCGCGGTGTTCCAGGTGCTGTTCACCGCCGACGCCGCCGGGCCCATGCGCCTGCATCGCGTGTAGCTCGGCGCGTCCGTCGACGAAGGTAGCGTATGCAGGACGCCGGCCCACGGGGTCACGGTCCGCCGACGGCCGGGTCGCTGTCGCCGCGGATCATCCGCAAGAACGCCTTGATGCCGCCGATCAGCTCGCGGTTGTCGGTCAGGCGATCGAGGCTCTCCTCGAACTTGCGGGTCAGGGCCGTCATGCGCTGCTCGAGGTCGAGGCGCTGGCGCTCGAGCTGGGTGGTCAACGCCTCGTTGTGGACGTCGAGCTCGCGCAGCCGCTCCTTGTACAGCTCGACGGCGACCTCATGGGCCTCGACCTGCGCGCGGAGCTTGAGCACGTCGTCGCGTGGATACCGGGTGTCCGCGGCGATCGTCTCGAGGCGCCGCCGCAGCTGCTGCATCGCCGCGCTGGCCGGACGCACCACGCAGCTGAGCAGGTAGAACCCGGCGAAGGGGTAGCCGAGCGGCGCGTCGGCGAAGCGTGCGATCACCAGCGCGACCGCGGCGGACAGCACATGGATGCCGAGGCTGGTAAACAGGGTCCAGCGCTTGACCTTCTCGGCGAACGCGAGCTGCTCGTCGGTCACGCGGATCCCCACCTCCCGGGAGCGCCGCATCTCGGCCAGCACCTCGCGCGCGCGCAGGTGCAGGTTCCACGGCAGGGTCACGAGCACGATGAGCCACAACAACGCCGCTCCGCCGGCCCCCCAGGTGATCAGGGTCTGCGCCGGCACGCCCGTCCACATGGCCACGCCGAGCGCGGTGAGATACGAGACG
>JAYUXQ010000927.1:0-8313 GCA_043752905.1 Nannocystis sp.
GGCTGCGTGCGCGCGTGGCAGGTCGGCAAGGTCGAGGGCACGCTCGCGGCCTTTGAGCTCCGCCGCGCCGCCAGGGACCCCTCCGCGTTCGAGGCGGACACGCAGGCCGTGCTGACGCCGCTGTCCTGCGTCGTGCGCACCTGGAACCCGACCGCGCGCGCCGGCATGCGACGCATGCGGAGCTTCTTGAGTGTGCCAGGCGATCGCCTGACCTTGAACCTGAGCAGCCAGGAGGCGATCCGCGTCTACCTCGACGGCGTCCCGGTGCATCGTAGCGACCGCAGCGACCGCTGGCCGACCGGCGAGACCACGCTGACGATGGCCGTCAAGCCCGGCGTGCATCGCCTCGACGTGCACACCACCGTGCCGCGCGACAAGGTGTGGATCCTGGTCCGCGCGACCGATCACCGCGGCAAGGCCGTGCCCGCCAGCACGCAGGCGACCGGCGCGATGGGGACGCCGTTCACCGGCAAGCCGACGCGCGCGGCCTCGCCGTTCTTTCCCTACGACCGCGGCCCGCTCGCGGGCCCCAGCTTCGCGCCGCTGCGCATGTTCCTCGCCGCCTCGGACGCGATGGCCGACGCCAACAGCGACGACGCCGAGGGTTTTATCAAGGCGCTGCGCCAGCTCGGGCCGAGCTTCGCCGAGGGCCAATTGCTGGTCGCCTCCTTCGAGGCCGGCGACCCGACGCGCGAGCGCGGGGCCTCGACGGCGCGCCAGCGGGCGGCGATCGAGCGGGCCCTGGCGATCGACCCCGAGCTCGCGCGCGCGCGCCTGCGCCTGCTCGAGCTGACCCTCGAGCGCGGCGAGACCGGCGAGGTGATCGACGCCCTCGCGGCGCTCGGCGACCAGGCCCTGCGCAACGTCCCCGGCGAGCTGCTGCGTTACTCGGCGTTCCTCGCCCGCGGCAACGAGCACCTCGCCGACGTGGCCCTCGCCCGCGCCGCCGCGATCCACCCGGAGCACTGCGGCGTGCTCAAGGCCCAGCGTGGCACCGCCCAGCGTCGCGGCGACGTCGCGGCGGAGGACGCCCTGAGCGCCCGCGTCGAGCGTTGCCCCGGCACCACCGGCACGCGCGCGCGGTTGGCCGCGCGTCGCGGGCGGCGTGACGAGGCCCGCGCCCTGTATGCCAAGCTGCTCGAGCGCACCCCGGACGACGTCGAGGTGATGGCCGAGCTCGCCGAGCTCGCGGTCAGCGAGGACAGGCTCGACGAGGCGCTCAAGTACCGGCGCCAGATCCTCGCGCTCAGCCCGTACGCGGCCGGTATGCAGGTGGCGATCGCCGACCTCCAGGCGCGCATGGGCGACCCCGTGGCGGCGCGCGCCAGCGTCGAGCAGGCGCTCTCGAAGGTCCCGCAGAGCATGGAGCTGTGGCAGGTCGCCCGCGAGATCGGGATCCCCGACGACCTCGAGGCGCTGCGCGTCGACGGCATCCCGATCGTCCAGGCCTACCGCGCCGGCAAGTACGACTACGAGGGCGTCAGCGAGGTGCTGGTGCTCGACCGCAGCGTCACCCGCGTATACCCGGACGGCAGCCAGCGCCACATCGTGCACACGATCGCCGAGCTGCGCTCCAAGGAGGCGATCGATCGCTACGGCGAGATCGACGTCCGGGAGGGCACCAAGGTGCTGACGCTGCACAGCATCAAGCCCGACGGCCGCGTGTTCGAGCCCGAGTCGATCCCCGAGAAGGACGGCCTGTCTCTGCGGGGTCTGCAAGTCGGCGACATCGTCGAGCACGAGTTCATGTACGAGCGCGACGAGCTCGGCCTGCTCCCCGGCTACGTCGACCTCTCGACCTTTCGCTTCCAGTCGGCCGAGACCCCGTTTCATATCTCGGAGATGATCGTCGCGCACCCGTCGAGCATGGCGCTCAGGGCCGAATTGCGGGCCGGCGCGCCCGCGGCGAAGATCACGAGGCAGGGCGACCTGACGATCCAGCACTTTCGCGTCGACCGCTCGCCGCGCCTCGGCGTCGAGCCGCAGATGCGCAACGCGCTGTACGAGGTCCCCAGCGTGCGCGTGTACAGCGACGTCGACACGGCGACCTGGCTGTCCGCGCTCGGCCTGCGGATCTATACCGGCCAGCGCAGCAACTATGAGCTGCGCGCGCTGACCCGCAAGCTGGTCGCCGGCAAGACCAGCGCGCGCGACAGGCTCGCGGTGCTGCACCGCTGGGTCGTCGAGAACATCGAGGAGGCCGGCGAGATGTCGATCCCCGCGACCCTCACGCTGTCGGCGCGCAAGGGCAGCGGCATGATCCTGCTAAAGACGATGCTGCGCGAGGCCGGCGTGCGCGCGGAGCTGTGGCTCGCGCGCGACAACTTCGGCGCCGACCTCAAGCCCGGCGGCAACCCGCTGTTCGAGACCTACGACACCCCCTACCTGGCCGTTTGGACAGGTGCCCCGAAGGATCAACCGTTGATGGTGACCACCGGCTCCAAGGTGGTGCCGCTCGGATACCTGGTGCCGGGGGTGTCCGGCGCGCAGGGCCTGCGGGTCCCGCTGGCGGAGACCGACCCCGCGCCGGGGCCGGTGCGCTTCCCGACGCGCTTCGAGGCGCTCGCCGATCGCCGCAGCTATCGCGTCACGCTCGAGCTGCAGCGCGACGGCACCGGCCGCGTCGAGGGCAGCATCGAGCTACAGGGCATGGAGGCGGCCGCGTGGCGCGATGTCCTGCGCAACCTCGACCGTGACCGCATCAACGACGGCTTCGAGCGCGCCGAGCTGGCGGTGCTGTTCCCCGGCGCGACCGTCGAGCTCGCCGACCTGCAGATCGAGCAGGAGAAGCAGCTCGACGCTCCGCTGCGGCTGGTGTTTAGCGGAGGGATCCGCGGGGCCGTGGTCGCGCAGGGCGGCGAGCTGCTGATGCGCGCCGCCACGGTGCCGCTCAACGTCGGCCTCGGCTACACGCCGCTGCCGCAGCGCAAGACCGGCTACGCGATCCCCTACGCGCCCATACTCAGCGCGCAGGTGACGATCCAGATCGCGGGGGCCAAGTTCACCGGCACGCCGACGGCGGAGAACATCGAGACCCCGCAGGGCAGCTATCGCCGCAAGGTCGAGGCCGGCGCCGACGGCAGCCTGACGGTGCGGACGTCGGCGACCCTCCAGACCGGCGTGTTCGGCCCGGACCAGTATCCCGCGCTCGCCGGCCTGACGCGGCGCGTCAAGGCGGCCGAGGACCAGGTCATCCGGGCCCGGTGAGCGCGCCGCGGGGTCGGTAAGCCGCGGGGTCGGTACGCCGGTGACGGCCGTGATCCGGGTTCGTGGACAGTTTCGGCGCGGTGGGTCGGTGCGCGGGCGGATTGCCGGCGCGCCGGGTTCGCGAGGTCGGTCGGCCCGAGGCGGACCCAACTCGAGTGGCTTTGGCAAGTTCACGGCGCTGTGGGACGCCTTCGCGGCCGCGCAGCTGCCGTGACGCCTCAGCCGGTCGTGGCGAGCGCGGCGTCGGTCCCGTGGGCGCGGTCGACCAGGGCCGTCAATTCGTCGAAGTCGAGGCGGGTCGACATGCGGCCGAGCGTGCGCTCGACGTCGCGGGCGAGCGGCGTCAGCTGTTTGCGTCGTTTGCTGCCCTCGGCGGCGACGGCGGCGAGGCGCTTCGCCGACGGCCGCTGCGGCCAGCTCGGCAGGTCGATCGCCGCGGCGAGCTCGATCCCCGCGTCGATGCCGAGCGAGGCCAGCGCGCGCAGCACGTACTCGGCGAGCAGCTCCTCCAGGAGCGCGACCTTCTCGCGCATGAACTCTCGGGTCTCGTCGACGCTCATGTCGCGGGCGAGGTCGAGGTGCAGGTTGGCGAGCATCGAGGGGATCGTCGGCAGGTGGACATGGTCGCCCTGCGGCTCGTTCTCCATGCGCCGCGCCCACTCGGAGAACAGCTTTTGCGCGCGAAACTGGAGCGTGAGGACCTGATCGCCGAACGCCTCGAACGCCGCGTGCTCGGCCTCGGGCAACGCGTAGAGCCGACGAAAGAAATACTGGCAGATGTACGACCAGTACGTGAAGTCGTCCCAGTACACCTTGGCCGCCATCACCTGCGGGCTGCCGTACACGGGGGCTGCCTTGCGGTAGACCTCGGTGGTCGCGTTGAAGGTGCGCAGGTACATGCGATCGTAGCGGGCGACCAGCGCCGCGGGGTCGCCACCGCGATGGTGGGCCTTGAGGATCTCGGTGGTGAAGGTGTTGGCCAGCGAGATGAAGTCGGAGCCGGGCGAGTAGAACGGATCGGCGAACACGCCGGCGTCGCCGATGAGCGACCACCGGTCGCCGAAGCAGCGCGCCGAGCCGTGGCTGTAGTGACGCAGGCACAGGAAGTCCTCCACCGGGATGTCCTTGATCTGCGCGTGACAGCGCGGCTCGTGCTTCTCGACCCAGGCGAGCGCGCGCTCGTAGGTGCGGACGGTGTCGAAGGGGTGCAGCTCGTCGTGCACGACGATGCCGAGCGAGGTGTGGGCCTCGCCCTCGGGTCCTGGCGCGAGCGGGATGTACCACAGCCAGTAGCCAGGGCCCATGAAGTGCACCGTCGAGTACCAGCGGATGTGCTCGGGGTCGCGGCGGTGCCACGCGGTCTCGCTGGGGGCCACGAGGTCGGCCAGGTCGACGCGGCCCTTGACGCGCCACCACGCGGCGTTGGCGAGGTGCCCGCTCGGTCGCTTGAGCCCGAGCTTGGTCTTTAGCAGCGCGCGGCGGCCGGTGGCGTCGACGTAGTAGCCGGCGCGCAGCGTGCGGGTCTCGCCGTTGCTGTCGCCGTCGACCGCCTCGATGAGCACGACGTGATCGACGCCGGTGTCGGCGGCGAGCTCGACGTCCTTGACGATGAAGCCCTCGATCAGCGTCGCGCCGTCGGCCTCGATCATGCCGCGCAGGTCGTGCTCCATGCGGCCGCGGTCGAGCTGGAACGACGGCACCTTGCCAAACTCCGGCGGCCCGATCTCGGTGCGCTGCTCGATCGGCAGGGCGCCACCGCCGGGGAAGAAGCGCAGGCCGTTTTTAATGAAGTGGTGCGTGCGCAGGTACTCGCCGAGGCCGAGCACGACCCCGAAATAGTGCGCCGAGAGCTCGACCGAGGACTCGCCGACCTTGTGCGCAGCGGGGAGCAACGGCCGGCGCTGGCGCTCGACCACGGCGATGCGCGCCTCGGGCAGCTCGCGGCGCAGTTGCCGGGCCAGTGTTAGTCCCGCGAGTCCACCGCCGCCGATGACGACGTCGAAGCGAAGATCGGTCTGCATGTCAGCCGAGGATAGCGAAACGACGGCGTCGCGCACGTGTGTTCACTCGTGTGAACCCTGGCCTGGTGGCAAGGCCGGCCTGTCTGCGGCGGCCGCGAGCGCGTCGCGCTCGGCGAGCATCCGCGCGTGTCGCTGCTCGTAGCGGTCCCTGAGCTCGCGATTGAGCGCGCGCGCGTCGAGCTCCCGGCCGGCGGTCGGGATGACCGGGAAGAACTCGACGGTGAAGCGGCCGCGCCGGGCCGGGACCTCGTGCCAGGGCTGGTGCTTCATCAACATCGGCGGGACCACCGAGATGAACACCGGCACGATCGGGACCTGGGCCCGGATCGCCGCCTCGAGCGCGCCGCGGCGGAAGCGTCGCAGCGCGCGCTCGTGCGAGCGGGACCCCTCGGGGAAGATCGACAGCGGATGCCCGGCGCGCAGGTGCTCGACCATACGGTCGAGGGCCGGGTTGGCGCTGCCGCCGTCGTCCTGCGCCTCGACCTCGTCACCGGGCCCGAGCGCAGGCTGCGGGCCCGGGATGTGCCCGCCGAGCTCGAGCAGCGGGCGGATCAGCCACGATCGATACCAGGTGTACTTGGCGACCGCTGTCAGGCCCGGGAACATCGACAGCAGGATCATCGTGTCGAGCAGCGTCGGATGGTTGGCGATCAGCACGTAGGCCTGGCCCGTGGGCGGCAGCTCGGGCGGCAGCGGCGGGGCCGCGAACGCGATCAGCCCGAGGCCCTGCGCGTAGCGGATGAACAGGTGATAGGCCCACAGCAGCATGCGCTCGCGTCGCAACCGCTTGCGCTCCGGCGTGCCCGGCAAGATCCGCAGGACCGGCAGCGCGATCCGCCCGAGGAAGCCGCCGGCGAGGAAGAAGGCCAGGAACGCGGTGCCCGTGAGCAGGATGCGCAGGAACTTGGGCACGTGTCAGTCGCGCGAGGAAAAGCCCGAGGGAGCGCTTGAGCGAGCGCCCGAGGGATCGCTCGCGGGGGCCGGCCCGCCGGGGCCGGCCGAGGTCTGCAGCACGTTGATCGCGGCGCGCGCGAGGACCTCGTCGCCGCGCAGCAGCTCGCAGGAGAACTGCGCCAGCTCGCCGCTGCTCCACGTCAGCGTTCCAGCGACGCGCAGGACGTCGCCGACCTCGAGGTAATCTGCGCGCAAGTCGAGCTCGCGCGCGCCGAGCAGCATGCCCATGGCGAACAGCCCGGGGTTGTGGCGTCCGCGGTAGCCGAAGAAGGCGGCGACCGACTGGGCGAAGTATTCGATGCTGATCAGCGCGGGGACCCGGCCGTCGCGGACGAAGGGCGCGCCGTCGCGGACGGTCACGCCGCAGACGACCTCGTGCTCGCTGTATTCGAGCAGCTCGTCGATGAGGATCATCGGCGGCCGGTGCGGGAGGATCGTGTGCAGGGCGGGGTAGGCCACGCGCGGCTCACCCCGGGTCAGGACCGCCGGACGTGGACCCGTTCGCCTTGGATTCGGCCTCGACGAGATCGACGATGTCCTGCACCGTGCGGATCTTTCGCGCCGTCTCGGGGTTGATCCGCCGGCCGGTCACCTCGTGCAGCTCGACGAACATGTCGACCGCGTCGATGCTGTCGAGGTCGAGCTCCTCGAACAGGCGCGACTCGGGCTTGATGTCGGCGGGGTCGAGCTCGAAGGTCTTGACCAGGATGCCGACTATCCGCTGATAGATCTCGTCGCGCGTCAT
This sequence comes from Nannocystis sp., assembly GCA_043752905.1. GTDB lineage: Bacteria > Myxococcota_A > Polyangia > Nannocystales > Nannocystaceae > Nannocystis. The sequence continues at coordinate 6,928 of JAYUXQ010000927.1, forward strand.
GAGGGCCCACGATGGTACCGATCCCGCGCGACGGCGTCCAGGGCCGCGATGGTCGCCGGGGCCTGCCGGGGTCCTGGGGCGAAAGCCCGCGCCGCAGGGGTCTGGCCGCGCCGACGGGCCGTCCGTCAGGCCCCCGCGCTCGACGCGGGCGACCAGGACCGAGATGTTGTCGGCGCTGCGTGCCGCGATCGCCATGTCTTCCAGGGCGGCGCAGGCCTCGGCCGGGCCCGCAGATCCGCGCAACGTCGCGGCGATCGCCTCCGGGGCGAGGGTCCTCGTTACGTCAGGGCCCGGCAGGCGGCGAGGGCGGGGCGACCGGCAGGAAGTCACAGCGCTCGCCGACGACCTGCCATGCGGCGGTGTGACGCGCGAGCGCGGCCTCGTAGTCGCCCCACACGCCCGCGGGGGCCAGCTGCGCGCGGTACACCGCGAGCGCGGGGAGAGCGGCGGGCAGGCGCGCGGCTGTCTCATCGTACAGGTCGCGAAGGACAGGTAGCAGGGTCGCGGCGGCGCGGTGGGTGCGGGCGATGTGCGGCTGGATCTCGCCGACATAGTCGCGCTCGAAGACAGCGCGCAGACGCGGGCAGTCGGGGGCGGACGCCGCCGTCTCGAGGCGAACGGCGGCGGCGCCGAGGAAGTGCGCGAGGGCCTCGAGCGCGCGCAGGACGTCGCCGCCGACGGTGTCGCCGCGCAGGCCGCCGAGCGCGCCCTCCAGCTCGTGGCTGGTGACGTGCAAGGGGTCGTCGGCGAGGCGCCGCAGGGTCGCCAGCGCGTCCGCGGCGGGCCCGGCCGCACCGCTGGCGCCGGGGTCGAGGTCGTGGCCCGAGAGCGCGAGCAGGTGCTGGACCTCCGGCCCGGCCCAGATCGCGTTCCATACGACCGAGGGCAATTCGGCGCGCTTCTCGTCGATGACGATCTGTAACTCGGCCCGCTGCGCGGCCGCCATCATCGGCAGACAGACCTCGGCGTCGCGCAGGAACGCGGACTCGTGGACCCACCGCTGTGAGCCGACCATCACGCGCCCGAGGCCGCTGTTGCGCTCGCCGATCCGCTCACCCAGCGCGCAGCCCTGGACCCCAAGAAAGCCGGCGATGTCGGTCGTGTGGCGCGTCAGCGTGACGCTGCGCCGTGGATACGGCGGGAGCCGCTGCAAGCTCGATGTCCATGCAGGGACCGGGGCTCCGGGGTCGATCGCGGCGACGTAGGCCGCGAGGGCGCGCTCGCGGGGCGTACGGATGTCGCAGGCGTCGCAGGCCGCGACGCTGGCGACGCACGCGACGCACGCGATGCAAGCGATGACCACGGCGAGCAGCCCGAAGCGCCGGTGAAGCCGTGGCGGCACGACGACAGTCTGCGGCCGGTCGACAGGTCCGGCAAGGCACCGAC
>JAYUXQ010000928.1:0-3371 GCA_043752905.1 Nannocystis sp.
CCCATGCCGTCGTCATCGGCGTCGGCGAGGCGAAACAGGTCGACGTGGACCAGGCTGCGCGGACCTGGAGCCGCGTGCACCATGCACAGCGTGAAGGTCGGGCTACACACCCGCTCCGGGTGCGTGACGCCCAGGCCGATCGCCAGGGCCCGCGTGAAGGTCGTCTTGCCGGCCCCCATCGGCCCGTGGAGCAGCAGCACGTCGGCGGATCCGCCCCTCGGTCGGCCAGCGCCGGCCGCGAGCAGCGCTGGCTCGCTCAGCACGGCCCCGAGTGCGCGTGCGCGCATCTGCAGCGTAGCCTCGTCGATCGGCCCGGCCCTCACGGCGCCGGACTATACACGCGGGCCCGGCTTGTGCCCCGCGAAACACAGGTGGTAGGCATGCAGTCCGATGGTCGACATGACCGCCACCCGCCGCACGGCGCTTGCGTCTCTGCTCGGGCCTCTGCTCGCTCTGGCCGCGTGCGTGGCGCCCACGCCCGCGGACAGCGGTCCGCCGGTCGCCGAGCCGACGCAGGCCCTGCGCCCGCCGGACCTGCGGGGGAGCGTGCCCACCGAGTCCCGCGTCACCGACTACGTGATCGACGCGCGCCTCGACGCCGAGCTGCATCAGGTCCGCGGCACCGTGCGGATCACCTGGCGTAACCGCAGCAGCCGCGCCGCCGACTCCGTCCCGATCCACCTCTACATGAACAGCTTTCGCGCGGAGGACACCGCGTGGATGCTCGAGGCCCGCGGCACCCACCGCGGCGTGCGACAGGGCGACGAGGGCCGCTACGGCTACATCGACCTCACCGCCGCGCGCCTGGTCGGCCGCGGACGCGAGGCCGACCTGCGCGACCCCGAGGGCGCAGCCGGCCCGGCCGAGGTGCTGCGCTGGAAGGAGGGCGACGACCCCTCGCTCGCCAGCGTCACGCTGCCCGCCGCCGTCCAGCCGGGTGAGAGCCTCGCGCTCGAGCTCGAGTTCCTGACCCAGCTCCCGGAGGTGTTCGCCCGCACCGGCTACGCCGACGACTTCCACATGCTCGGGCAGTGGTTCCCCAAGCTCGGCGTGATGCAGCCCGACGGCACCTGGCGTGCGCACGTCTTCACGCTCAACAGCGAGTTCTACGCCGACTTCGGCGACTACGACGTCCACCTCGACGTCCCGGAGGCGACGGTCGTCGGCGCGACCGGGATCCTCGTCGGCGAGGACCCCCCGGTCGACGGCCGCAAGCGCCTGCACTACCGCGCCGAGATGGTCCACGACTTCGCCTGGGCCGCCGACCCGAACTTCATCGCCGTCGACGCCCTCTGGAAGGACATCCGGATCCGCCAGCTCATTTACCCCCGGCGCGAAGTGGACGCGCAGCGGCACCTCGAAGCGTTGACCGCCGCGCTCGCGAGCATGGAGCAGCGCTTTGGCCCCTACCCCTGGTCGACGATCACCGTCGTGCATCCGCCCGAGGCCGCCGAGGGCGCGCAGGGCATGGAGTACCCGACCTTCTTCACCACCTCGGAGATCCTGCGCACGCCCGCCTGGCTCGACCTGTTCGGCTTCGCCGAGCGCTTCAGCGGCGTCTTCACGACCATCCACGAGTTCGGTCACCAGTACTTCCAGGGCCTGCTCGCCTCCGACGAGGCCACCCAGCCCTGGCTCGACGAGGGCCTCAACACCACCAGCAACATGCTCGCCCTCACCGACTGGCACGGCCCGGACACCTGGTTCGCGAAGATCGGCAACCAGATCGTCAGCGTCGACGACTTCACCCGCGGCACCCTCAAGGGCGATACCCAGGTCGACCCCGTCGACTCCACCGCCGACACCTACCGCGCCGTCGTCGGCGACTACGGCGACGTCGTCTATCGCAAGACCGGCGCCCTCATGCTGACCCTGCGACGGATCGTCGGCCGCGAGCGCTTCGACGCGGCCTTCAAGGCCTATACCCTCGAGTGGCGGTTTCGCCACCCGACCGGCGACGACATGGTCGCCACCTTCCTGCGCGAGCTCGGCCCCCGCGTCACGCTCGACGGTAAGAGTATCGACGGCGAGCCGGTCGTGCTCGACCTCGCCGACTACTTCGACCAGGCGCTGCACACCGTACATCAGCTCGACTTCGGCCTCGACCAGGTCAAGAACCGCCGCCGCGCCGGCACCGCCGGCTGGCACCGCGATGAGCACGGCACGCTGGCCCTGCGACCGACCCCGGAGGACGACGAGCGCCCGATCGCCGAGCTCGCCGACGACGGCATCGAGGGCCTCGTCGTCCTCCGCCGGATCGGCGAGTTTCGCGTGCCGGTCGAGGTCGAGGTCGAGTTCACCGATGGCGCCGTCGAGCGCACGCTGTGGGACGGCCAGGCCCGCTATCACATCTTTACCTGGCCGGGCCGGCGCGTGCGGTCGGCCCGCATCGACCCGGAAAACCGGCTCCTGCTCGAGGTCCGACGCCTCGATGATCACCGCGCCGCCCCCGAGGTCGCGCCGCCCGACGGCCTCAGCCGCCCGGTCGGCAACCTCGGCGAGGCCGCCGCGCTCGCCCTGCTGGGAGGCCTGGCCCTGTGAACGCGCTGCGCCGGGTGCTGCGCGCCCCGTGGTTGTGGCTGTCGATCGCGGCGGTGCAGCTGCTCCTCGCCGCGAGCCTCGCCGCGCCGCTGCGCGCGGTGGTCCGCGTCGCCATGGGCCCTTACACGATCGGCGACGAGGCCCAGATCCTCGGGCCTGTGCTCGAGCTGATCCGGGTCCACCCCGCCGTCATCGCCACCCTCGTCACCAGCCTCGCCGCCAGCGTCGCGCTCGGCTTGCTGCTGTCGCCCTTGCTTGCAGGCGCAATGATCGTGCGCCTCGCCGGACCGGCCACCGTCGGCGAGCAGGCCCACGCCGCATGCACGCACTTCCCTGCGGCCCTCGTCATCGGCATCTACGGCCTGATCCTGCGCGGCCTGCTCGCGCTGATCGCCGCCGCGCTCGGCACCCTGCACCCCGCGCTGCAGATCCTCGCGCTGATCGCCAGCCTCACGCTGTGCGCCCTCGCCGTCGACCTCGCCCGCGCCCGCGTCGTGCTGGACAACGCCCGCGGTCTGCACCCCCGCACCTTCCTGCGAGCGGTCGTCAGCGCCGCCCAGCCGGCATTATGGTTGCGGTCGGGTCTGTTGACGGCGTCGCAAGCTGCCCTCACCCTGGCGATCGTCGTCGCGGCCGTGCACGGCGTCGGCACCGCGTGGTCGCCATGGCTGGCCCGCGCCCTCGCCGTGCTCGCCACCTTCGCCGCGCTGTGGCGCGTCGCCGTCGCCGTCGACACCGTCCACCGCCCGCGCTCGTAGACCCTGTTCGCCCTGCGAACGCCGGTCCGCCGCGATCACCAGGATCAGCTTCGCACCCGCGCCGACGCCGAA
>JAYUXQ010000929.1:0-3370 GCA_043752905.1 Nannocystis sp.
CCACGCCCGCGTGGTCGCCGGCCTGGCCCGCAGCGCCTGGGCCTTCCCGATCGACCCGCGCAGCCTCCCGCTCGTCACCACCCGCGGCTGCCCCTTCGCCTGCCTGCACTGCAGCTCCAACCCCGACACCCCGCCCGGCCAGCCCAAACGCCAGCGCCGCCGCTCGCCGCAACGCGTCACCGCCCTGCTCGAGTCCTATAAAAAGCTCGGCGCGACGCGGGTGCATGTGCTCGACGAGCTGGTCAACGTCCACGAGTCCCACTTCGATCACCTGCTCGCCGAGCTGGCCCGCCTCGACCTGCGCGTCGAGATCCCCAACGGCATGCGCGCCGACTACCTCGAGCCGCACCACCTCGCGCAGCTGCGCGGCCGGATCACGACCGTCAGCGTCAGCGCCGAGAGCGGGGTCCAGCGCGTCGTCACCGAGGTCGTCGGCAAGCGCCTCGACCTCGCCGCGGTCGTCCGCGTCGCCGGGGCCGCCCACGCGGCGAGCGTGCCGCTGATGATCCACTACATCATCGGCATGCCCGGCGAGTCCGCCGCGGAGATCAACGCGACCCTCGCCTTCGCCCTCGACCTGTGGGACCGCTTCCACGCCTGGCCCGCGGTCCAGCACGCGACCCCCCTGCCCGGCACCCGCTTACAGCGCCTTCATCATCTGCATTCCCTACCTGTCCTTTCAGACAGCGACGACGGCGACTGGGGCCCCCGCTTCCAGCGCGCCGCCAGCGGCGTCGGCGACGTCCCCCCGGAGGTATTGACGAAATTCATGTGGACCTTCGAGCAGCGCCTGCGCGCCTCGCAGGGCCCGCGCAAGCTGGTCATGAACGTCACCTACGTGTGCAACAACCATTGCACCTTCTGCGCGGTCGGCACGCGCACGCAGCTCGACGGCCACCCCACGCGCCAGCGCGAGCAGCTCGCCCACTACCGGGCCCAGGGCGTCACGCAGGTCGACTTCGACGGCGGCGAGCCGACCCTCAACCCCGAGCTCGTCCCGCTGGTCCGCCACGCCCGCGCGCTCGGCTACACACGCGTCAACGTGACCACCAACGGCCGCCTCGCCGCCTACGAGGCCTTCGCCGCCCGCCTGGTCAACAGCGGCCTGACGACCCTGCTGTTTAGCGTGCACGGCCCCGACGCCCGCACCCACGCGCAAAACGTCGGCGTCGCCGAGGCCTTCGACCAGACCACCGCCGGCATCCGCCACTGCGTGCGCCTCGCCCCCGCCGGCGTCGCTCTCGGCATGAACGTGACGATCACGAGGTCCAACGTCGACCTCCTCGGCGAGCTCGCCCAGCTCGCGTGGGACCTCGGCCTGCCGTGGATGAACCTGCAATTCTTGACGCCCTTCGGTCGCGCCACCCGGCAAGTCGCCCCCGACACGGCCCACGCGGCCGACCGGGCCCGCCAGGTGATCGACGCCTGGAAGGCACGCATGAAGTTCCAGGTGATCAACCTCCCCTTTTGCTACATGCCCGACCACGCCGAGTTCCTGCAAGGCGACCTCGGCAAGCTCGAGCGCCACATGGTGTTCGTCAACAACGAGACCGTCAACCTCGCGCAGTACCTCGCCGAGCGCCGCACTCGCAAGCCGCAGTGTGAAAGTTGCCCGCACGCCAGCTTTTGCGGCGGCTTCTACGAGCTCGACGACGTGCCCGAGCCTCCATGGCTGATCGCGGCCGAGGACCTCGTGCGGCCGATCGACGACCCGCGGCGGCACGAGAGCGTCCCGGCCGGGTTTCGCGGGCGCATGGCCGCGCGCGTGCGCGGCGAGTAGGCGGGCTGCTACCGCGTCCGCAGGAGCGACCGACGTGGGGCCAGCGTCGGCGCCTGCCCGCGCGCCGCCGCGATCTCGCGGTCGCCGAACACCTCGAGGTAGTCGGGCCGCACGCCCGGACATATGGACTCGAACTCGCAGCCGACGCAGGCCGGCACGTGGACCTGGCCGGCGAGTCGGCTGTCGCGCAGGTCGAAGGTCGCGTCGGGCGTCATGACGCGGACCCGCGTCGCGCCCGGGTCGAAGGCGTGACCATGATCGGCGCCGAGCAGGCAGCGTGGTACGTGCAACGATCGCAGCGTCATCGCGTGGGCACGCGCGAACGCGAACGCGATCGCCATCACCGGCACCACGTCGGTCATGCGCGGCAGCGAGGCGAGGTTGTCGGCGTTATGGTCGGTCAGCGAGACGAACCACAGGTCGGCCGCCCTCACCCCACGCGCATGCAGCCAGCGCAGCGCGTCGGGGAGCTTTTGATAGGTGTCCGCCTTTAAAATCACGTCGACGACCACCGGCAGGCCCGTGGCGACCAGCGCATCGAGGCCGGCGACCATGCGTCCATACGCGCCCGGGCTGCGCACCAGCGCGTCATAGCGCCCGGCGTCGTGCGTGTGCACGCTCAGGTGCAGGCGCGTCACCCCCGCCTGGACCAGTCGCGCCGCGTTGTCGCCGTGGCCGACCAGCAGGCCGTTGGTCTGCACCTTGATATCGTCGAAGCCGAGCCGTCGCGCCGCGGCGACGAGGCCGAGCAGGTCCCCGCGGATCGTCGGCTCGCCGCCCGTGAACGCGACGCGATCGAGACCCTCCGCTCTGGCCCTTCGCATCGCCGCGAGCACCTGCGGGGAGGTGAGCGCCCTTTTTCGCATCTCCGGCGTGATCGTACAATAGTCGCACGCGAGGTTGCAGTCGTAGCCGAGGATGACATCGAGGAGCCCCTGCATGTCAGCCCCCAATTTTTACAGGAGAGAAGTGACGGGCCCAGCGATCGACCTCGGCGAGCAGTGGGGCTCCGAGCGCCGTCGGCCGCGCGTGCGCCCGCAGGGTCGCGGCCGCCTCGTGGTTACCGGCCACGATCTCCTGGTAACGCGCGCGCAGGTCGGGCCGCTCGTCATCGACGAGCATCCGCTCGTACAACAGCGCCACCGGCAAGAACGCGTGCACCGCCAGCAGCACCCCGTGCAGCGGCCGCGGATCGGGGCGCACCGGCGAGGCGTACAGCGGCGCGAACGCGTTCTCGAGCACGGCACCCCGCTCGAGCAGCGCGTGGAGTTTATTATGGGAGAACTCATGGATCAGCGCCTCGGCCATCGTCCGCGGGTTGGGATGCAGCGAGAGATATATCGTCCCGATCGCCTCCTGGTACGAGGCCGAGAGGTGGCGCTGCTCGTCGTATCCGACCGGCACGACCTGCTGCAATACGACGTCGATCTCGCGGCGCAGCGCGGGCATGTGCCGCTCGACGATCGCCAGCGCCTCGCGCAACGCCGCGACCCAGACATCGGGCGAACGTCCGCCGAGGTCGAGGGCGTTGCCCTGCTTGTCGGGATGACCCTCGACCTCGGCGAGCGGATTATTGTCGACCAGCGCCAG
>JAYUXQ010000930.1:0-3368 GCA_043752905.1 Nannocystis sp.
ATCCGCTCAGCCGCAGGTGCCTTCGCCGCAGGCGGCCTCGCCCTTGGCCTTCTTCTTCGACGACTTCTTGGTCGCGGTCTTGCTGCTCGAGGTGGCGGCCGGCGTGGTGGTGTCGGCGGCGACGGCGGTGTTGCTCGTGCTGGCCGGGTTCGGGCTCGCGGTCGTCGCGGTCTCGGTGGTCGCGGGCGTCGTGGTCGCGGGTGCGGGTGCGGGTGCGTCGTCGCCGGTCGGCTCACTGGCGGGGGCGTCGGCCTTGTCGCCGCTGCAGTTGGCGTGACCGTGGCCCGCGTCGGGACCGCACGAGCCCTCCCCATGGGCCGGTTGCGCGGCAGGCACCTCGGAGGCGTCGGACGAGGCCTTCTTGCAGGCGGTGAGGGTCAGGCCGGATCCGAGGATCGCGAGGGTGGCGGTGATGGTGCGGATGTCCATGAGGGTGCTTCCTGTGCTGGTACGTTGCGAGGGTGGCAGTGGATCGGGGCTGCGAATTCAATACCCGTTCCCGGAGGCGCCGGGGGCGGTGAGTTGCCCGCCCGCGGGGGCGGTGGGTGTCGCGGGGGCGGCACCGGCGGCGACCGACTGCATCGTCGGCGTGGCGCCCGGGGCGAGCCTGGCGGTGAACTCGAACCGGACCTGCGCCGCCTTGGCGACCTTGGGCGAGAGGGTCTGCAGGGTCTCCGCGGCGAGCTTCGAGAAGCCCGCGCGCGGGCGCACTTCGTACTCGTCGAGGCCGATCTCGAGGGGCTCGAGGGTCCTGACGGTGACGGCGGTCGGGGCGTCGCCGGCCCACGCAAAGGTCGCCTCGAGCTTGACCGACTTGCTGGCCTTGCGCTGGTGCAGCAGGAACTCGCCGGTGGCGGTGAAGGTCACCTTGCGTTCGGGGCCGGTCAGCTTGCTCAGGTCATTGGCCGAGGCGTCCTTGACCTCGCGCAGCGAGAACTCGACGAGCGTGTTCTTCTTGAGCACGTCCTCCGGGGTGTCGGGGCTGATCTCCAGCCAGACCCGGGCATGCTCGTTCTGCCTGTCGCTCCTGGTCTCCTCGCCAAAGGCCTCGCCCTCGGCGGTGGCCCGGCGCTGGAACAGCTCGAGCTCGCGGATGTCGACGTGGACCAGGCCAGTGGTCTTGCCGAGGTCGGTGGGGTCGACGAAGATCTCGCCGCTGACCGCCGACTCGGGCACGCGGCCGCGGATCTTCTCGATCGGCGCCTCCATGTCGAACCCGAGCTTGCCGCCGGTCGCGTCGATCACGTAGCGCTGCGCGCCCCTCGACTTGGGCGCCTCGATGGTCAGTTTCTCCGCCTGCGGCGCGAGCGGGACGGGTTCGCCGCCACAGGCGGACGCGAGGCACGAGGCCACTACGAGCAGGGCGAGACGCATATATACGGACCCAACGCCGGCGGGTCGGGGAAGGTTACAGCGCCAGCGACCGGTCCAAAATGCCCGATCGGCGGCCGCTTCGGGGGGACGAGTCGCGGGCGCGTCGCCGCCCATGCGCGGGCGAGTTCGTGGCAGAATCGGTTCGTGTCGCTCCAGGCCAGCAGCGCGGCGGGGGCCGCCGGCCAGGTCGCTCGTGACGCGAACGTCACGGCGGTTGCGTGGCTCGGGGTGGTCGTCGGGGTCGTTCTGGGACTGCCGGAGGCGGCCGCTGCATCGCCTGGCCTTTGGGTCAGGTCGGCGCCGGCCGAGGCACCGACGCGATCGGGTCCGTCGACGGCGCCTGCACGGCCGAAGCAGGCGAAGCAAGCGAAACAGCCGGTGACCGCCGCGCTGTCGCTGGCCGCGGGCGCGACCTGTCTGTCCGCCGACACGCTCGCGGAGCACGTGACGACCTGGCTCGGGCGCGACGAGATCGAGTTCGGCGTGACGATCGAGGTCCGCGGCGACGCGTTCGCCCGCAACGCGGCGGTCATCGTCGTGCGGACGCCGGCGGGGCTGGTCGAGCGGCCCTTCGACGAGGGCCCGAGCGGCTGCAGCGACTTTCATGCGGTGCTCGGTCTGGCGATCGCGATGGCGATCGACTCGTCGGTGCTGGTCGGGCTCGGCTACGAGGTGATCGACACGGCGCCGCCGCCGATGACCGCGCCGGCGGTCGACAACGAGCGTCCACCGCTGCTGGCGCGGCGACCGGCGAGCGCACCCGCGCCCCGTCGCGCGCGCTTGCGCGCCCTGGCGGCCGCGCGCGGGGGCCTGTGGGTCGGCATGGTGCCGGGGGTCGCGGGGGGCGGGCAGTTGCAGCTCGAGCTCGGCTGGCGGCCGTGGTTCGAGCTGCGCCTCGGGGTGCTCGGGGGTCATGGCGGACGGCGCAGCCTCGGCACCGGGACCGTCGACTTCGGACTGGTGGCTGGCCGCGTGGACGCTTGCTTCGGGGTCCAGCGCCGGCGCCTGCGGCCGCGTCTGTGCATCGGACCGGCGGCGGGCGTGCTGCAGGCGATGGCCCGCGGCTACGAGTCGGCGACCGACGTCGTCAGTCCATGGGTCAGCGCGGCGGCGGCGCTGGAGCTGCGGGTCGTGACGACGCGGGTGTTCGCGGTCGACATCGTGGTCGACGGGGTCGTGCCGTTCATAAAACCCCTGGTCGCGGTTCGTGACCCGGACAAACCGGGTATGATCGGGGACGCCGTGAGCTTCGCCCCCGTCGGGTTGGTCATCGGAGTCGGCGGTGCTTTCACGATTCGGTGAAGGGCTTGGCCGATCCGCGACATACACCGCCTGAAGATGGCAACCCGCCGGTACAGCCCCCGCACCTCGACGCGGCCCGGTTGTTTCGCGACCACGCGCAGTTCGTCGCCAACTTCGTCGTGCGCCTGGGGATGCGCCGGGAGGAGGTCGACGACATCGTGCAGGAGGTCTTTCTCGTCGCCCACCGCCGGGGAGGCTTCATCCCGGGGGCGGCGCGCCCCACCACCTGGCTCGCCGAGATTGCCCTGCGCGTCAGCTCGTCCGCGCGGCGACGCCAGCGACGCTCGCGCGAGGACCCGGACGTCCAGGCGATCGCCGACAGCGTGTCGTCCGCTCGCAGCCCCGGCGAGCAGGCCGAGACCGCCGAGGCGCTGCGCCGGGTCCAGCAGACCCTCGAGATCCTCGATGAGGCCAAGCGCGCCGTGTTCATTCTGTTCGAGCTCGAGGGCGAGAGCTGCGAGTCGATCGCGGCCGGCCTCGGCATCCCGGTCGGCACCGTGTACTCGCGCCTGCACAAAGCCCGCAAGCTGTTCATGGAGGTCCACGCGCACCTGCTCGGCGGACCGAAGCAGGGCCCCGCTGGCCCCGCTGGCCCCGCTGGCCTGCAACCTCCCGGCCCCACGGGCCTGCAACCTCCCGGCCCCACGGGCCTGCAACCTCCCGGCCCCACGGGCCTGCAACCTCCCGGCCCC
>JAYUXQ010000931.1:0-3365 GCA_043752905.1 Nannocystis sp.
GTGCCAAAATCCCCCGACCGCGGACTCCCCGCCGCTCGCCGGGCTGCTCCGTATTTACCCTCGCCCCCAAATTCCCGCTTTGAACCGCTTAAGCGCGACGGCAACCAACTTCTTTGGCGTGCCGCCTGGTGGGTCTTTTACCCGCCAAGCAAATACACGCTTGTCCAACTGGTCGCGGACCGCGGCGGAGATCTGGTTGCCGGGCTCGACGAGGCGGACGAGGATCAGGCCGAGGCCGGTGGCGAGGGCGGTGGTGCCGAGGAAGTAGGCGAGGGTCTTGCCGCCCATGCGGCCGACCTTGCGCACGTCGCCGACGCCGGCGACCCCGAGCGCGATCGAGGCGAACACCAGCGGCATGACGACCATCGACAGCATGCGCAGGAACACCTGACCGACCGGTCCGGCGACGTAGTGATCGAGGCCGACGACGATCGGGTCCTTCGGCCCGAGCCCGAGGTTCGCGGCGATGCCAGCGAGGGCCCCGAGCAACAGGCCGAGCAAGATCTTGCTGTGAAGCGCCATGGGGGGCGGATGATAGCCGCAAATTCGCGCACAGGGCGAGCGCCCCGGTCGCACCGGGCTCGCGGAGCCATCCATTCGGCGCCGAGGACTATCGATCCGGACATCGGCATGCGCCGGGCTGGGCGAAGTCACAGATAGGAAATGTTTGGTCGCAGTCTGTCACGTCGTCGCAGACGACCTCCACGGTCCAGCGCCCCTGCTGGCACAGCAGCCAGGTGTCGTCGTCGCCGCAGACTCGCGCACCGTCGTCCGGGCACGGAGCGCCGACGGCCGTGCAGGCGCAGGCCGCCTGCCAGACGAGTTTCGGGTGCTGGCACTCGCGGGCGACGAGCGCAGGACGAAGCGCGTTGCACCGGGCTTCGCACGCCACTCTTTGCCATTGAAGCGTGCCGTCGCAGACCCACAGGTCCTCGCGGTCGGCACATAACCTGTTGTGCGCGCCCGGACACGCGGTCTGCCCGGTCGGGGCGCACAGGCAGGCGACCCCGGGCGCGTCGATGAAGGACGCATCCTCACTACCCAGGGCGTCGCGGGCGAGCGTTGCTCGCTCGCTCACGTCGAGGACCCGACAACCCTCATGCGAGCCGCCGAGCGCGGCACACTCGCTGGCGCAGTCGAGCGGTCGCCATACCGGGCGCTCGCCGCATCGCCACGGGGTCCCGTCGGCGGCGCATACGTCCTGGGCGAAGCCGCAGTAAGCGCCCGCGAGCGGGGGCCAGACCGGCTGGGCCGGCTCCGGACCGCCACAGCAAGTCAGCCACGCCGCGAGCGCGGTCAGGCGGTGGCGGAGGCTAGAGGCACTTGCAGGCATGTGACCCGTCATATTCGGTCTGGCACTGTGCGCCCGGGGTGCCGCACTCGGACGCGCACGGCACCGCGGTCCAGACGCCCGCGACGCAGCGCGCGATGTCCTGGGTGGCGAGCTCGGCCGACCCCTGCGGAGGCACCGCGGCGCCGACACAGGCGCTCGCGCGGTCATTCACGCAGGCATCTCCGAGCGCCGTGCACAGGCAGCGCGACGCACCGACCCCGGGGTCGAAGCCGCATCCGGTCGTGAATGCCTGGTCGCCCAGCGCGCGACAGAACGCGTGACACTCGACCTCCACGACCGCCTCACCTTCCGGGACCTCGAGCACGCCGTGGTGACGGCAGCGCGGCACCCCGTCGGTGCAGGAGCCGACGCGCTCGCTGCACAGACAACTCGGCCCGGCGCGGGTGACCACGCACCCGGCCGAGCATTTTTGATTCTCGCTACATTGATCCGCGCAGCCTTGCACGAGCTTCCATACATCGTCCACGCACTGCAACAGCGCCACGTCTCTGCTCGGCTTGCGAGCGTCGTACACGCTGGATTGACAGGCCTGCTCACCAGCGACGAGACACGGCGCCCCCTCCTCCGGATAGCCGCGCGGGAGCACGGGTACCACCTTCCACTTGTTGGGCGCTGGCTCGGCCGGGGCCGCCGTTCGCGGATCGTCGCCCTTGCATGCCAGGGCGCACGCGAGCAGGGCGATCAGCGCTACGCTCACCATTCGATGCACGGCGCCGGGTCCACGGTGACTGTGGCTTGTGCGCCCAGCGCGAGGTCGAAGACCACACCGTCGATCGCCACCATCTCGTCGTTGAGAGTGAGCCGCGATGTTCCACGGTTGTGGACCCACAGGGGCATGACGGCGTCGCCGAAGATCGGCTTCCCCGCGAAGAAGATCGTGGACTCGACCCGCAGAGTCAGCTCGCCGGCGGCGATCTTGATGTCGTCCCCGACCTGCAGGCCCATGGCCGCCCGATCGAGGACGACGTGCGGAGCGACCAGCTTGAGCGGCCCGAGCACCACATCGCCGAGGTCGAAGGTCAGGTCCGTGAGCACGAACAGACACGGGACATCATCCTCGCACACATGACGGCGGTAGGACAGCTGCGTGCCCTGGAAGTCCGGACTCCCGCCGCCCGAGAGGAGCACCTCACCGACCTCGGGCACGCTCAGGCCGAAGATCGAGTCCGCCGCGTTGCCCTCGAAGTAGTTGGGGTTTTGTTCGCACGTCGATGGATCGCCGCCGCCGCCGCCGGTCGTCGGGGTGCCCCCGGTCGGCTCAGCCTCCTCGGCTGGAACACACTTGCCCAGCCCCGCGGCTTCTCCGAGCGGGCACTCGAAGTCGCTGAGCCGCAGGTTTTGTAGGGCCCCGAGGCCTGGATCGGGCGAGTCAGGGAAGGTGTATGAGTTGCTCAGACCCCCGAGCCCGTTGGTGCAGTCGGCGAAGCCCTGCGGATCCTCCAGCACCTGCACGTAGAAGTCCAGCGACTTGAAAGCCCGCTCGAGTGCGTTCTTAATGATACCGTTGGGGGTGGCGTTGAACTGCGCCTCCGTGGCGGCGGCGAGCACCGCGAACTGATCGTGCACCTCCAGGCAAGTCCGCGCGGCGCAGTCGTTGAATGCCGTCTCATACATGCCGTCGAGCGTGAACTGCTCGTTGTCCTGGTCGCAGCAGGCGGCGGTCACGGGGATCGGCACCGCCTCGTTGAAGTCCTGCGAGAAGTCGAGCTGATCGTTGGTGATCAGGGGCGGCGTCGGGCCCGGCGGATCGAAGTCCTGGATCGGCTGGGGGAAACCGCACGTGATCGTGCCGAAGGTGCAGATGTCGACGTCGACCCGGAGCGTGCGGGTTCCACTACATACGAACAGCTCACCGCTTACAAAGTCGTCGGTGTCGCTGTCGCCTTCGATGCCCGCACACGCAGGGACGGGCTCGAGTGGCGGCGGGTCATCGTCGTTATTACAGGCCAGGATGAGCAGTGACGCTGAGTAGATCGCGGCTTGGCTTGGCTTGGCTTGGCTTGGCTTGGCT
>JAYUXQ010000932.1:0-3358 GCA_043752905.1 Nannocystis sp.
TACCTCGCCCTGTACCTCGCCCTGTACCTCGCCCCACGCCTCGCCCCACGCCTCGCCCCACGCCTCGTCGCCAGTCTGGCGCTGGCGCTGACCGCCTGCGGAGACGAGCCCGAGACGAGCGCAGCAGCCCCGGTCGCCCCGGTCGAGCGCGCCGCGCCCGGAGCGATCGACACGCAGGCCGGCGCGATCGCCCACGCGGGCGAACAGCGGGCCGCACAGGCGCGGGCCCGCGTCGACGCCCTGCTCGCCGAGCCGAACCCCGCGACCCTGCTCGCCGTGCTCGCCGTGGGCCACGCCGACGCGCGCGCCCTGCTCGGCCCGCACAACCTCCGTTACAAGGCCAGCTTCGCCCTGACGCCCGAGCTCGCGACCCGCCCCGTCGTCGACGAGCCGATCCAGCAGGAGCAGCGCGTCGTCGACGAGCTCGTGCTCGCGTGGGGCTCGCGCCCCGGCGAGCCGGTGCGCCTGCACCTGTCCCAACAGACAGACAAGGGCGAGGGCCGCGAGGTCGTCATCCTCGACGAGCAGGTCTACACGCGCCTCGCTCACCGCGGCTGGTATACGCGCACGCTCGACTCGGAGCTGCACTGGCTGTGGCTCGACGAGGCCCAGCACTGCGTACACGACGTCGTCGAGCTGGCCGCCCCGGCCCTCGCCGTCACGGCCGACGAGTCGGGCGACACCGTCGAGGTCACGCTCACGCGCAGCGACACCCCCGACCCGACCCGCATCGCCGCGGGCCATGGCCGCGAGTGGCGCCAGCACACGGAGATCGGCGAAATCACCGGCACCATCACGCTCGATCGCACCAGTGGGCTGTGGCGCAGCGCCGAGGTCACCGTGCGTTACAGCTTGCGTGACGCGCAGGGCCGCCCCCAGCGCGGCGAGACGCAGCTCACCGCGACCGCCGCGGCCGCCGAGTCGGTGGCCATCGCGGCCCCGGACACCGCCAGCCCGGTCCCGGAGCGCATCCGCCCGGAGCTCGAGCGCCAGCGCCTGCTCGGCGGACTCGCCGGTTCGTAGCAGCGGCTTCGGCCTGCCGGTGGCGTCGGCCTGCCGGCGGCGTCGGCCGGCGGTTGTCCCCGGCGCAAAGCCGCGCTACAAGGCCTGCGTGAACACGGCCGCCTCCTCTCGCGCTGGATTGCCTGCGAACCTGCAACGCGCCCTCGACCTCGCGATCGCCGCCAAGGGTGTCGGCCCGGTCATCCTGCATCTCACCGAGGTCGCCGGCTACACCGACCACGCGCTCATCATCTCGGGCCGTTCGGATCGGCACGTCGGCGGTATCACGGACGCGATCGTCAGCGGCCTCAAGGCCCACGGCGTCGCCCCGATCGGCAGCGACGGCCTCAACGAGCACCTGTGGGACCTGCTCGACTACGACGACTTCCTCGTCCACATCTTTTACCACCCGGTCCGCAAGCACTATGACCTCGAGAGCATGTGGATCGACGCCCCGCGCATCGAGCTCGATCTGCCGACCGACGTCATGGACACCTCCGGCCTCGAGGAGCTCGCGCCGCCGGTCCCGATGCCCGCCTTCCGCGGCGGCAGCTTCGGCGCCTTCGAGGGCGAGCTCGACAACGAGGAGGACCCCGACCTCGTCGGCATCATCGCCCCCGGTGAGCTCGCCGCCGACGGCGAGGTCATCCCCGACGACGACGATTACGACGACGACGCCGACGACCTCGATGAGTTCGAGGACGATGATGAATCTGACGGATCTGACGGATCTGACGAGGGCGACGAGTTCGACAACCCCGCCCTCGACAACCCCGCCCTCGACAACCCCGCTCTCGACAACCCCGCCGCCGCTCCGGGTGAAGCCGCCGAGGCTGCCCCGGCTCCGACGCCCGGCCCCGCGCGTCGCAAGTGATGCGCCTCGCCGTCGTCGCTGCCGGCAAGCTGCGCGACGCCGGCCTGCAGAGCCTGTGTGACGACTACGGCAAGCGGATCCAGCCGTTCATGCCGCTGGAGGTCGTCGAGGTCCGCGACGCCGCGGGCCTGCGCGCCCGCTGGGCCCGCGCGGCCGGACCCGGCATCGTCAGGGTCCTGCTCGACGAGCGCGGCGAGCAGCTCGACACCCGCGGCCTCGCGCGCTGGCTCGAGCAGTGGCGCGCCGACGGGGCCCGCCAGGTCGGCTTCCACATCGGCGACGCCGACGGCTTCACCCCCGACGACAGATCCGGCGCCGACCGCCTGCTCGCGCTCTCGCGGCTGACCCTGCCCCACCGCCTCGCCCGCCTGATCATGCTGGAGCAGCTGTACCGCGCCGCCACCCTGCTCGCCGGCCACCCCTATCACCACGAGTGATCACGGGCGTACCATCGCGGCAGGAGCACGCGCGATGAGCATGCAACGGACAATGACGCTCGCTACCTGGCTGATGCTCGGCGCATGTGTGGCGCGCGAGACCGGCAGCGAGACCGGCAGCGAGGGCACCGGCACCACCACCGACATGCCGACCACCGGCGCCGACGTCGACCCCTGCGATCCCCAGCTCCCTCCCGTACCCGAGGCGGAGTTCGCCGAGCGCTTCGCCGCCGCGATCTGCGAGCAAAAGGGCGCGTGCGGCTGTGAGGTCGACTTCAGCTGCGCGCTCGACTACGTCGGCGGCTTCGCCTCCATTCGTGACGACGGCGCCAACATCGGCCTGACCTACGATGGCGCCTGCGCGGCGCGCAAGCTCGCCGGGCTCGTGGAGGCCCGCGGCTGCTCGATGGCCTCCGCGATCGACCTCGGCCCCGCCTGCACCCTCGACTGCCTGGTCTACCGCGGCGCCGTCCCGATCGCCGGCGCGTGCCAGCTGCCGCCGAAGTTACTGACCGCGTTCTTCGCCGACACCTGCGCCGCGCCCGGCACCTGCTCGGGCACCGCCTGCGACCCGCCGCTGCCGACCGTCGCCGACGGCCAGCCCTGCGTCACCCCGCTGGCCCGCTGCGAGCCCGGGTCCGCCTGCGACTACGCCGACTCGAAGACCTGCGAGTCGCAGGTCGGTGCCGGCCAGTCGTGCACCGGCGCGAACGTCTGCGGCCCGCGCTTTCACTGCGCCGGCGGCACCTGCGTCGATCGCAGGCCCGGCGGCGAGGCCTGCACCACCATCGACGAGTGCGCCTCGCGACGCTGCACCAGCAATGTGTGCGAGGACTGGGTGTGGATCTGCGAGGTCGCCGAGGGCGTCGACATCTTCGCCCGCCACCCCGACGACTTCTGAGCATGAAGCCAGGCAGAGTGGGGTAGCCACTCCGACCCCGGGCGCACTAAACTGCGCCTCATGAGGCCACGCCGTCCGCGACTGACATTGCTCGCCGTGCTCGCCGGCCCTTACCCCACGATGCGATCTCCGCGAGCCACCAGC
>JAYUXQ010000933.1:0-3356 GCA_043752905.1 Nannocystis sp.
GACATGGAGATCTACCGCGAGGAGACCTTCGGCCCGGTGCTGCCGGTGATCCGCGTGCGCGACGAGGAGGAGGCGGTCCGCCTCGCCAACGCCAGCGAGTTCGGGCTCGCGGGTAGCGTGTGGACGCAGGACATCGACAAGGGCCTGCGCATCGCGTCGCGCCTCGAGTCGGGCCAGGTGATGGTGAACGACGTGTTTAGCTCGGTCGGCCACCCGGGCCTGCCGTTCGGCGGGATCCGCTCGAGCGGCATCGGCCGGTACCACGGCGACGAGGGCCTGCTGAGCTTCATGAACACCAAGGCGATCCTCGTCGACCGCGGCAAGGCCGACTACGACCCGATCTGGTTCCCCCACAAGGACAAGCTGAGCCACGCGCTCAATGTGTTCCGCGGGGTCGCCAGCAAGAAGCTGGGCAGCGTGATCAAGGGCTTCCTCGGGATGCGCAAGGTCGCCGCCGACGCCCACAAGCCCGACGCGAACAAGTGATGGAGGACGTGCGCGGTTGACATCGCGCGCGGTCCAGGTAGCCTCGGCGGCGATGACCGAGGTTGCAGAGGCGAAGAAGGAGCGCTGGGGCACGCGGGTCGGCCTGGTGCTGGCGGTGGCCGGCAACGCGGTCGGCCTCGGGAACTTCCTGCGCTTCCCGGCCCAGGCGGCGCAAAACGGCGGCGGCGCGTTCCTCATCCCGTATCTCATCTCGTTCCTGCTGATGGGCCTGCCGCTGCTGTGGGTCGAGTGGGCGATCGGCCGCCACGGCGGTCAGTATGGCCACCACTCGGCCCCCGGTATGTTCGCCCGCATGGGCAAGTCGCCGTGGCTCAAGTACGTCGGCGTGTTCGGCCTGTTCACCAACCTGACGGTCGCCGCGTACTACTGTTACATCGAGAGCTGGACGCTCGCGTATGTGTGGCACTCGCTGGCGGGCACGTTCACGCGCACGCCCGCGACCGAGTTTTTCCCCAATTACCTCGGCACCACCAACGCGTCGATCACCGCGATCCCGTACGAGGCCGCGTGCTGGTTCATCGCCACGCTCGCGCTCAATACGTACATCCTGTCGCGCGGGCTGGTGAAGGGCGTCGAGTTGGCGGCCAAGATCGGGATGCCGCTGCTGCTGCTGTTCGGCATGGTCCTGGCGATCCGCGGCCTGACCCTCGGACCCGGTGACCCGGGCGTGATCGAGAGCCCGCTGGCCGGCCTCAACTTCGTCTGGCAACCGCAGACCTCGGGCCTGTGGAACCCGAGCACCTGGCTCGCCGCCGCTGGCCAGGTGTTCTTCACGCTCTCGGTCGGCATGGGGTCGATCCACTGCTACGCGGCCTACCTGCGCGAGCGCGACGACATCGCCCTCAACGCGACCACCGCGGGCAGCGTCAACGAGTTCGTCGAGGTCATCCTCGGCAGCGCGATCCTCATCCCGATCGCCACCGCGTACCTCGGGCTGAACTTGGTGCAGGCCGCGACGGCCCAGGGCAGCGGCTTCGACCTCGCCTTCCTCACCCTGCCGACCCTGTTCCACCAGTGGGGCGCGTTCGGACCGATCGCCTGCGCAATGTGGTTCGGACTGCTGTTCTTCGCTGGCATCACGTCGTCCCTGGCGATGGGCCAGCCCGTCGTCGCGTTCCTGCAGGACGAATTCAAGGTCCGCCGCAGCCCCGCCGCCGCGGCGTTCGGCACGGCGACCCTGGTCCTGGGCATGATGTGCGTGATCCTGTACCCCGGCGGGACCTTCGCCGAGTTCGACTTCTGGACCGGCACCTTCTCCCTGATTATCTTCGCCCTCGCCGAGGTGATCATCTTCGGATGGGTCTTCGGCATCGACCGCGGCTGGGCCGAGATCCAGCGCGGCGCGGACCTCCGACTGCCTGACTTCTTCAAGTACGTCATCAAGTACGTGACCCCGGCCTTCATCGGCGTGGTCCTGCTGGGGGCGCTCATCAAGCCGATCGGGTCATGGGGCGACGCGGTGGGCTCGCTGTTCGGGGCCGGACACTGGCCCCTCGACCCGGGTAGCGTCATCGGCAAGATCCTCCACGTCGGCGCGACCCAGAGCTGGTTCGACGCCCGGGGCAGCATCACCAAGGTCGCCGTCGAGGACATCACCCGCATCGTCCTCATCACCGTGTTCGTGCTGATCGCCCTGCTCGTGCGCAAGGCCTGGAAAGGTCGCGTCATCGTGCATGAGCGCCAGGAAGGGAACAAAAAGCCATGACCACCAGCGCATGGATCATGCTCATCATCACCTGGCTCGTGGTCGGCGGGTTCTCGATCTACTTGGTTGCGAAGGTGCTGACAACGCCGCCGCGGGATGACGAGTGAGCCGGGGTCCGCGGTAGCTCGGAGGTGGTATGGTCGCGGGGGCCGCGCAGGGTTATGCTGTGCGCGTGGACGACGGCCCCCGGAGCAGACTCGCGACCTACGCCGATCTGATGGCGCTGCCCTCGGACGATCGGGTGGAAGTACTGTTTGGCGTGGTGCACACGTTGCCGGGGGCCCTGCCGGAGCACAATCGGGTGCAGGCGGCGCTGTCGCGCTACATCGGCGGCCCCTTCGATCTCGACGATGGGGACGGGAGCCCGGGTGGGTGGTGGATCCTGATCGAGACGGACGTTCGCTTCGGGCCGCACATGATCACGCGGCCCGATGTCGTCGGCTGGCGGCGCGCCCGGCTCGAGTCGCCATGGGGCAAGCGGCCGATCGATGTCGTGCCGGACTGGATCTGCGAGGTCACCTCACCATCGAATGGCCGCCGTGACCGCGTCGAGAAGAGCCGCATCTATCTCTCGCAGGGCATCCCGCATTATTGGTTGATCGATCCCGAGGAGCGCACGCTCGAGGCCTATTCGGCGCACGACGGCTACTGGCTGCAAGTCGGCGTGTACGAGGAGACCAGCGTCGCTCGCGTCGCGCCCTTCGAGGCGATCGAGCTGCCCGTCGGTCGGTTGTTTCCGCCGCGGCCGGCCGGGCCTGCGGGGGAGTGACTCATGACTCCGGGAAGCCGGGGGCGAGGACGCGGGTCATGCGGTCGGGGCGACGGACGCCCTGCTCGGCCATGATCAGGTCGGCGGAGCCGAGCAGCTCGGTCCCCGCAGCGCCGCCGAGAAACTGACCGCAGCGACGGCGCGCGGCGGCGGCGTAGAGCATCATGTCGACCGCGCGAAAGCCCTGCTCCGCGGCGCGCAGGCCCTGGATCGCGCGATCTTTTTGCCCCTGCACGATCATCAGGCCGGCGTGGACCAGCTCGACGAAGGGCGTCGCCCACAGGGTCTTCTCGCCCTTGAGCGCGTCGAGGTCGGCCTCGACGGTGCGTAGCAGGCCGGTACGCTCGCTCTCGCCGTGGTCCGACTGCAGGCGCG
>JAYUXQ010000934.1:0-3350 GCA_043752905.1 Nannocystis sp.
TCGGCCCCGCGGGCCACGGCAAGACCGAGCTCCTGCGCGCCGCGCCGGACGCCCGCGAGCTCGCCCCACCGACCGAGGCCGACGAGCCGCGCTTCTTCCTCGCCGCCGGGGCTGTCTTCCTCGAGCTGCCCGCGAGCTCGCCGCCCACCGACGGCCCGGCCCTCGCCGCGTTGCTCGCCGGCATCCGCCGCTTGCGCCCGCAGCGACCGCTCGCCGGGATCCTCGTGGTCCACCGCGCCGACGCGCTGCTCGACCCGGTCGCCCTCGACCTCGGCGCCACGCGCCGAACGATCGACCGCGTCGCCGCGACCCTCGCGATCCAGGTACCCGTGATCCTCGTCGTCAGCCAGCTCGACCGCCTCGCCGGCCACGCCGAGCTGCTCGAGGGGCTCCACCCCTTGCAACAACCACTCGGCGTCGTGCTGCCGCTACGCGAGGGCAAGAACTCGGTGCTCGCCGCCGCCACCGCCAGCCTCGACGCGCCCGATGGCGTCGTCGAATGGGTGCGCCAGCGCTGCCACGCCCTCGTCGCCCGGACAGCACCCGGCGCGCCCCGCCAGCCGCGGCTCTATGGACTGTGGCAACAGTTCGCTCGCCTCACGACCGCCACCGCCACCGCCGCTGCCCAGCTCGCCCAGGGCCCGCTCCCCGGCGGAGACCCGCTGCGCATGCGCGGCATCTTCTTCGTCAGCGCCCGCCCCGACCCCTTCGCCCCCGAGGACCACTGGGCCGCCATGCTCGCGCAGCGGGTCAGTGGCCAGCTCCTGTCCGACCCGCCCCCGAACCCGACCGTCGCGCCCGCCTTCGTCCGTGGCCTGTTCACCAGTGAGGTCGTGCAAGCCGGCCTGTACGCGACCCGCTCGGACCGGTACCTGCGCCGCCGCTTCTTCGCCACCGCGCTCGCCGCCCTCGGGCTCGCGACGGCAGCGGGATTCACCATCCATGGCTCGACCCACGCCGCGCGCGCCAACGAGGTCCTGCTGCAGGCCACCCTCGACAGCGCCGTATCGGTCCAGGGCACCGCCGACGAGCAGTTCGCCCCGCTCGTCCACCTCGACCGACTGCGTGAAGCCGTCGCCACCTGGCGCGCCCCCGAAGCCCCCAGCGGCGCCGGATGGGGCCTGTTTCATGGCGACGAGCTCGGCGAGCGCGTCACAGACACCTACCTGCGCGCCGTGTGCAGCGGCGTCCTGCGCCCGCTCGCCACCCGCACCCACAGGTCCCTGCGTCAGTTCGCCAGCCGCCACGCCGGCGCCGGCCAGGCCAGCAGCGACGCCGCGCGCGAGGCCTCCGACGCCTTGCGCGCCTATCTCCTGCTCTCGGCCCCCGCGGACGCCTCCGAGCCGCAGCCGTGGCAGGAAGAACAGTCGCCCTGGCTCTCGACCCACATCGAGACCGCGTGGTCCCGGGCCAGCGCCGACAGCGACGACCGGCGCGGGGCCGTGCTCGCGGACCACGTCGCGTTGCTCTCTCTTGCGCGGGCTGCCCCCGACGCGCAGGACCCGTGCACCCGCACCGGCCACACCCGGGCGATCGACCGCGACCTCGAGCTCATCGCCGCCGTGCGCGAGATCCTCCATCGCACCCCTCCGGATCGCGACCACGTCGTCCGCCTGGTCGAGCAGATCGACCGCCGCAGCGACCTGACCGCGGTCAGCGTCCGCGGCCTGACCACCGCGCACTATCTACGCAGCGACGTCGTCGTCACGCCGGCGTTCACCCGCGCCGGCTGGAGCGCCTTTCAGGCCGCATTGACCACCGAGCTCGACAGCGGCGGCGCGCAGACCTGGGTGCTCGGCCACAAGCAGGCCACCGAGACCCGACTGACCCGCTGCACCAACCTCCGCACCGTGTACACCGGCCTCTATACAAAATCCTGGGACCGCTTCATCCGCTCGTTGCAGCTCGACAGCCCGGGCGACCTCGACGCCGCCGCCGCGATCTTCCGCGAGCTCGCCGAGGACATGCCGCTGACCGCCGTCTTCAAGGCCGTCGTCGATCACACCCAGAACCTCGGCCCGCTCTCCTGTACCGGGGGCAAGGCGCAGCCGACCATCGTCGAGAGCGTCTTGCGACGCGCCACCGGCCAGCCCACCACCACCTCCGCCGCCCCCACCAGCGACGCGGCTCAGGTCGCCGCCATGTTCGTCAAGTTCACCGCTTTCGGCGCCCCGCCCGTCAAGACCAACGCCGACACCGGCGGCGCCGTCATGCTCGACAGCTATCACAAGCGCCTCACCGAGGTCCGCTCCGCGATCGACAAGGCCCGCGACAACAACGCCGAGCTGCCGGCCCTCGCCGCCGCCGTCACCGACGGCCTCACCGACGTGACCTCGATGATCCAGCGCGGCCCCTTCGGGACGTGGAAGGAGCCCCTGCAACAGCTGCTCTCGCCGCCCTTCGTCGGCCTCGACATCATCATCGGCGAGGAGGGCATGGTGAAGCTGCACGCCGAGTGGTGCTCGACCGTGCACGCCTCGCTGCAGCGCAGCGTCGTCGGTCGTTATCCCTTCGCCGCCAACGCCCGCGAGGACGCCCGACTCGCCGACCTCGAGGCCCTGTTTCACCCGCAAAACGGCGAGATCGCCAAGTTTCGTGGCACCTGGCTCGGCGCCTACGTCAGCGTCCGCGGCAACGACATCGAGGCCGGCAAGCTCGGCGTCGGCGCACGCTATCACCTGAGCGGTCGCGCAGTCGACTTCTTCGACGCCGCGCACAAGCTCGGCCTCCTGCTCCACGCCAGCGGCCCCGCCAGCCTCGACCTCGGCCTCCAGCTGCGCTGCGAGGCCTCCGTCCAGCGCGTGGTGCTCAAGGTCGACGGCGTGGAGACCGATTACGACTGCTCGATCGATCAGGCCAAGCAGGTCCACTGGCCCGGCAAGGACGGCGAGCGCGGTGCGCGTCTGATCGCCCACGGAAACGGTCGCGTCGAGGAGGTCCCTGGCGACGGTGAGTTCGGGCTCCTGCGCCTGTTCGAGGGCGCCCAGCCGACCTTGCGCCCGCGTCAGAGCGCCTTCGACATCGTCTTCGCCCTGCCGCGCCGTGACCTCGGCAAGCTGCGCGCCACCGTCCATCCTCGCGACCTGCGCGGCGGCAACCTGTTCTTCGGCTTCGGGGGCACCCGCTTCCTCGCGCCGCTGCGCGCCTCCGGCTTCGTCGACCCGCCGCACGCGCTATTCGCCGAGTTCTCCCGCACCTGCCCGACCCAGCCATGACCTCGCTGCTCGACGAACTCCTGACCGACCTCTCGCCCGCCGCCGCCGCCTCGCTGCGCCACGGCCTGCGCGCGCTGCTACGCGCCCGCCCGCCCGGCGCGCCGCTCGACGAGGTCACCGTCGATCTCTTGCTCG
>JAYUXQ010000935.1:0-3347 GCA_043752905.1 Nannocystis sp.
GGACAACGTCACGGTCGTCCGCATCATCGACTGTTTGTACCTGGAGAACGTCGGCGTGTGCATCGACTTGGCGCTCGCCGCCGAGGGGACGTCGCTCTCGACCATCGATACCAACCGCACCGGTAGGTTCATCCAGGGCTTCGCGCGCGTCGGCTCGATGTTCGGGCCGCGGGCGATCAACAACGTCGACTACGGCTACGACGACCTGTTCATCGAGGGTGACATCAAGATCCGGGCGCAGGAGTAGCGACCCGCATGGCAGGGGCTGGCTCGCGGCGCAGCGCCGGGGCCGGCCCTCGTCGCGACCGGACGAGGATCGGACCGGCGCCCCACGTCGGCCCCTGACGGACCGACGTAATCGGTCACCCCATCACGACGCGCACGTTGGTGACGAGCCCCCGCAGCGCCTCGATCGCCTGCGCCGTGGTGGGCGCCTTGACGAGCGCGTAGCCCTCGCCCTCATAGCCGGGCCCGCGCGCCTGCCCGACCCTGGGCAGCTTGCTCTCGACCACCCACTTGCCGGCCTGCTCCTGCGCCGCATCGAGCCCCTCGACCGCGGTGACGAATTGTCCGCGCCCCTGGCCGCGGAAGAACGCGGCGCCGCAGGCCCAGCGCCGCTCGGGGATGTCGAAGCGATCGAACACCATCAGCTCGACCCACTTGGCCCACATATCGACCTCGTGGGCCATGCCCATCATCGGCATCAGGTGTACGCCCGGTGGACGCGCGCCGACCTCGCTGATCACGGGGGAGCCGTTGCTCTGCAGGAACCACTCCATGTGCGACAGGCCGGTCTCGATGCCGAGGGCGTCGAGGGCGGCCACGTTGATCCGGCGAAACGCCGCCGCGTGCTGCTGCAGCTGCTCGCGCGGGAGCAGCACGCAGTATTGCATCCACGGGTTCTCGAGCACCTCGAGCGGGCCGGGCAGGTAGTAGCTCGACGAGTGCCACACCGGGTTGCCGTGGATGGTCACGGTCTCGAAGGTGTGCTCCTCGCCGCGGACGAACGCCTCCGCCTGGGCCGGGTTCGAGGGGGTGACGAACAACGTCGCCAGCGCGGCCTCGAGGCTCTCGTCGTCGGTGACGCGCATCGTCGCCTGCGAGCCGAGGCCGGCGGGCGGCTTGACGACGATCGGGTAGCCGACCTCGGCGATGAAGCGGCGCGCGTCCGCGGCGGAGCCGAGCAGCGCCTGCGGTGCGACCGGTAATCCCGCCGCGCGCAGCACCTGCTTCATGCGGTTCTTCTCGCGAAAGTTGCGGGCGACCGCCTGACCCATACCCGGGATCCCGACCCGATCGCGGGCGACCGCCAGTGGCACCTGCATCTGCTCGAGGAAGCCGAGCAGGCGATCGATGCGGCCCCACTCGCGCTGGAAGGCCCGCGCCGCGGTGGTGAGCTGGTCGGCGTCGAGGCAGTCCGAGATCTGGTAGTGCCCGTCCACGGCTCGCCGGTAGCGCTCGGGCAGACGATCGGCCGGCTCGTGGGCGATCACGCCGACCCGCACGCCTGGCAGCGAGCACAGGGCCTCGAGGCATTGCAGAATGTTGGCGCTGAAGAAGGGGGCGACGTAGAGGACGTGGGACAGCATGCGCGCGCCGATGATGCCACGCTGTGGGGTCCGTGCGCCGCATCGATCGCCATGGCTCGTCGCGCTCCCCGTCGGCTCGCCCCCGGTGCCCTTCCACATGCCGGGGTCCGCAAGTCCCGCGCGCCGGGGGACATTGTTTCCGGCCGTGCTGGGGCCTCCGCGACCGCCGCGCGGCCGTGGGGCTATGATGCCGCCATGCACATGTCCCATACCTTGACCCTTGCGATCGGCATCGCTGCACTCGAAATGACCCCCGGCTGCGGTGGCGGCGACAAGACCAGCGACAGCAGCTCGGGCACCGCCACCGGCACCGGCGGTTCGACCGGATCGACCGGCGCGACCACCACGGGCGCGACCGGCACCGGCACCGGCACCGGCGGGCCGACGACCGGCACCTCGAACTCCGGGACCACCGGCACCAGCGAGCCGGGCACCACCACGGCCGGCACCACCACGGCCGGCACCACCACGGCCGGAACCACCACGGCCGGCACCACCACGGCCGGCACCACCACGGGCGAAACCACCACGGGCGACAGCTCGGGCGGCAGCAGCTCGTCCGCGAGCAGCAGCGGCGGTCAGACCTGCGGCGGTCAGGGTGACAGCTGCGCGGGGATCGGCGCGTTGTGCTGCATGAGCCTCGACTGTTGCGCCGGCGTGCCGGTCCCGGAGGGCAAGGAGTTTTGCAGCGCCGACTGTCCGAAAAGCGACCGCCGCCTCAAGGCGGACTTCGCCGAGCTCGACGCCGCCGAGGTGCTGCGCAAGCTCGTCGCCTTGCCGATCACCAGCTGGCGTTATCGCAAGGACGGCCCCGAGGTGCGCCACATCGGGCCGATGGCGCAGGACTTCCACGCCGCCTTCGGTCTGTGGGACAGCGACACCATGATCTTCCCGCTCGACGCCAGCGGCGTGTCGATGGCCGCGATCCAGGCGATGCACGCCCGCCTGCTCACCGCCGAGGCCGAGAACGAGGACCTGCGCGCCCGCCTCGATCGGATCGAGAGCCGGATCGAGAGCCCGATCGAGAGCCCGATCGAGAGCCGGATCGAGCGCCGGATCAACGCGCGCTGACCTCAGTTCGCCGCGGCGCGAAAGCCCGGGTTGAGCGCGAGGTTCTGCGCGAAGTCCAGGGCCGCGTCGCTGAACACCTGCATATACGCCGCGGTGTTGAAGGTCCGGCCCCAGCGCTTGTTCATGCCGCCGATCTCGCCCTGCCACACCACCGTGCCGGCGCGGTCGGCCAGCACCGCAGAGGCGACGATCGTCGCCTGATATGTGCTGTCCTCCTGCGTCCAGAAGCGGGTCATCCGCAGCTCGAGGATGTGCGTCGCGCTGTTGGGGTCGGGCGCGACCGGCACCGCGTAGGCCGGGAGCACGTACACCATCGCCGTGCGCACGAAGTCGGCCGGCGGCAGGCCCTGCGCGCCGAAGTACACCGGCGAGTTGTCCTCCTCCTTCGAGACGCCGATCTGCGTGCCCTCGGGGTGGACATCCGCGATGGGATTGATCCACACCCGCGTCGCCGCGCTGATCGGCGGGGCGCCCTGCAGCCGGTTAAGGTCGACCTGCGAGGTCGGGTGATACGAGAGGCCCAGCACCATCGTGTCCGGCGTCGAGCTACAGCCCGGGAGGGCCAGGGCCAGCAGCGAGGTCAACAGCGAGACGTGTACGCGAGTCATGACCATCGCTAGTACCACGGCCGCCCGCCGGGTGTCGACTCGGCGCAAACCCGGGCGGCCGCGCGGCCCGTGATCGCCA
>JAYUXQ010000936.1:0-3345 GCA_043752905.1 Nannocystis sp.
CACATCACAAATGTGCGCGAGGACGGCACGATCCCGAAGAACGAGCCGCCCTCGTGGAAGTCGCTCAACACCTACCGGACCAACGCGCAGATCGAGGCCGGCGGCCTGTGCGAGCCCCCGATCCCGCAATGACGGCCGAGCTCCCCCAAGGTGTAGTGGTGTCGTGGTGTCGTGGTGTCGTGGTGTCGTGGGGGTTCTGGCGGGTTACCGGCGGCCGCCCCGGCCTATTCCCGGCGGCGCCCGTGGCCTAACTCCTGTCGCCGGCCCTGCCCCCGGCCCGCGGACGGCGTATGGTTGCTGGCCGCCCCATGCTGACCATGCTGATGCCGACGCTCCTCGCACTCGCTCCCGCCGATGGCCTCGAAGCCGCGACCTTCGGCACCTATCTCTGGGCGTTTGGTCAGGGCGTGCTCGTCGACCTGACACCCTGCGTATATCCGCTGATCCCGATCACCGTCGCGGTGTTCGGCGCCCAGGGGGTCTCGCGCGGTCGGGCGCTGTTCCTCGCCAGCGCCTACGTGCTCGGTATGGCCGCGCTCTATACCACGCTCGGCGTCGTCGTCGCGCTGACCGGCGGCCAGTTCGGCGCGTGGCTCGGTGAGCCGATCGTCGTCATCCCGATCGTCGCGCTGCTGCTCGCGCTCGCGGCCAGCATGTTCGGCGCCTTCGACCTCCAGCTGCCCTCCAGCGTCCAGACCCGGCTCAACGCCGTCGGCGGCGCCGGCCCGCTCGGCGCGTTCGGCATGGGCCTCGTCAGCGGCTTCATCTCGGCCCCGTGCACCGGCCCCGTCCTGCTCTCGCTGCTCGCCTACATCGCCAAGTCCAGCGCCGGCGGCGGTGGCGTGTGGCACGGCGGCTCGCTGCTGTTCACCTACGCGCTCGGCATGGGCAGCCTGTTCTTCGCCGTCGCCCTCGGCGCGAGCCTGTTTCGTCCCGGCCGCTGGATGGAGTACGTCAAGAGCTTCTTCGGCGTCGCGCTCGTGGTCATGGCCCTGTGGTTCCTGGCCCCGCTGAGCCCGACCCTGCGCCGCTTCTTGACCGACCCGACCTGGGGCCTGTGGCTCGGGCTCGGCCTGTTTAGCCTCGGCCTACTCGGCGGCGCGATCCACCTCAGTTTTTATGGCGACCGCAGCGAGAAGCTGCGCAAGGCCGCCGCCGCGCTGTTGACCGTCCTCGGCGCCCAGATCGCGATCAATAACATCATCTACGTGCCGACCGGCGCGTGGCACAAGGTCGAGACCACCGACGAGCTCGAGCAGGCGCTGCTCGCCGCCGAGGAGCGCCACCTCCCGGTCGTGATCGACTTCGGCGCCGAGTGGTGCGCGCCCTGCCTCGAGATCGAGAAGCTGACCTTCCACGAGGCCACCGTCGAGCCGATCCTCAACAGCCGCTTCGAGCTGATCAAGGTCGACGTCACCCACTCCAACGACGAGAAGCTGCGCTTACAGAAGTCGTTCGCCAGCCAGACCCTGCCGAGCATCGTCATCTACGGGTCCAACGTCCGCTGGAGCGACCAGATCGAGGCCCTGCGGACCGGCGAGGCCATGCCGAAGCCGGCGGCCCGCGTCAACGGCATGACCCACGCCGAGGATTTCAAAAAGCTGATCGCGCCGGTCGAGTGAGCGCCCCGGGACATGTCCTCACGGACATGTCCTCACGGACACCTGCTCACTGACACGATCCGCAGGCCTGGTCCTCGACCTCGAACACGCAGGTCCCGTCCCACGCGACCTCGCAGCAGAACGGGTCGAGCCCGCACACGCACTCCTGGATCATCATGTCGTCGCAGCCGGGGCCGTCCTGCGCCGCGCAGCAGGTGCTCGGGCACATCCCGCAGCCGAGGGTCTCCACCGCGGCCACGCACTCGGGGCCCCACATCTGACCGCAGCAGGCCGGCATCGCCGCGCACACGCAGTCGACGATCGTCGGGTCCTCGCAGCCGGCGCCCGCGTGTTCCTCGCAGCACGGGCCCGGGGGCACCGGGCACATCGCGCAGCCGAGCGAGTCGACCTCACCGACGCACAGGTCGTCCCACGCCTCCGCGCAGCAGAACGAGTCGACCGCGCACACGCAGTCCTCGATCTCCTGGCTCGGGCAGCCCGGGTCCGGCTGGACCGTGCAGCACTCCTCGAAGCTGCCGCTGCAGCTGCCGCACAGCAGGCCCTCGACGGCCGCCGCGCAGGCCTCGCTCCACAGCTCCGAGCAGCACTCCGGCATCTGCTCGCACACACACAGCTCGATCCCCGGCTCGCTACAGCCGGGCCCGAGGCCGGCCTCGCAGCACAGCGTCGGCGCCGGCGGGCCGCCACAGTCGCCGCAGCCGTCGATGTCGACCGCAGCCACGCAGGCCTGCGACCACGCGTCGGTGCAGCAGGCCGGATGCTTCTCGCACACGCAGCTCTCGAGCTTGACGTCGCCGCAGCCGGGCGCGTCGCCGACGGCGCAGCACGTCGCCTCGCCGGTGTCGCCGGTCGTCGTGCCCGTCGTGCCCGTCGTGCCCGTCTCCCCGGTCGTGCCGGTCGTCGTCCCGGTCGTGCCCGGCTCCCCGGTGGTCAGGCCAGTGCTGGTGTCCGACGTCGTCGAGCTCGCGCCGGTCGTCGTCGTCGTCCCGCTGTCGGTGCCGGTGACCGGCTCACCCGTGCTCGACGTCGCCGTGGTCGACATCGTCGTCGAGCTGGTCGGCGTCTGCGTGGTCGCCTCACCGCTGCTGCCGCTGCTCGACCCGGTCTCGGTCTGTGGACCGCCGCCTCCGCATGCGAGCAGCGAAGTCGTGAGACACGCGAGCGGCAGCGAGAGGGACAGCGCGAGGGAACGAGAACGCGGCGCGACTGACATCGCCCCTCTTATCGGCCCGGGAGGCGCGCCCGGTCAACCATCCCCGGCGACCCCGACCGGCTTCGACCGGCTTCGACCGGCTTCGACCGGCTCCGACCGGCTTCGACCGGCCTCGACCGGCCTCGACCGGCTTCGACCGGCCTCGACCGGCTTCCACTGGCCTCAGCCGTCGGCGCCGCAGTAGCGCAGGGCGCAGCTTGGCGTCGGCACCAGCTTGAACATCACGAACGGCCCGCAGTTGCGCACCGAGATCGGGACCTTCCAGTTGCAGGTGTCGCCATCCCAGTGGAAACACACGTCGCGGGCGACGATGCCATCGGCCTCGGCCGGGATCGTCCCATTGAGCCAGCCCGGCGCATGCGTCCCGCAGGCGAACGGCGGCGGGGCCGTGGTCGGCATGATGGTGCCTGCAGGCCCCGAGAAGCGCGACCACTGGCCAGCCTCTGGTAGCTCGAGATCGCACTCGACCTCGCCGACGCTGTTCACGTTGCGCGAGGCCTCCTGCAGCAC
>JAYUXQ010000937.1:0-3343 GCA_043752905.1 Nannocystis sp.
GCGGGTACATCGTGACCCCCGGCCACACCGACCCGTCCGTGTTCGCCTCCGGCGGTAATCCCTACGGCGTCTCGGTCACGGCCACCGGCGACGGCCCCACCGACGCCGACCTCGCCCACGCGCGCTACCTGGGCAAGCGGGTCGCCGAGTTGGCGCAGAAGCTCGCGCGCTAGCACGGCGTACAGCGGGGCGCGGCTGTTCTGCGCCCCGCGCCTGAACTCGCCGCTCTCGTCGTCCGGGTCTCTTCGCCTGCGCGGCATCGGCTGCCTCCTGATGGATGGAGCGGGTCGAGCGCCTGCTTCCGAAAAGGAAGCGAGCGGGGAATGAGAAGAACCTTGCGCGGGGCGCCGAACTTTGTCAAGCCGGTGCGCCCGCGCGGGCCTGCGGTTATACTCTGCGGGCGATGCGGCGCGTCTGTGAGCACCTGTGCCCGAGGTTCCAGCTGGCGATGGACGTCATCTCCCGGCCCTGGAACGGGCTGATCATGGCCTCGCTCGAGGACGGCCCGGTCCGCTTCGGCGAGCTGCTGGGGCGCATCGAACACGTCGGCGACCGCATGCTATCGGCGCGCTTGAAAGACCTACAAGCGCGTGGATTGGTCGAGCGCCGGGTGATCCCCGGGCCGCCGGTTCGCGTCGAGTACGAGCTGACGGCGGCCGGGCGCGGGTTTCAGGCGGTATTCGAGGCGATCGCTCGCTGGGGACAGACGCTCGCCGGTCCAGGGACCCGGACGCGGGCTCCCGCGCGGGCCAGGGTCGCCAAGGCGAAGGTCAAGGTCACGAAGCGGCGCTGAAGTGGCTCGTCCCCTCGCAATGGCATCACCCGCAGCATGTCCGTCTCTCAGGGCGGCACGAGCCAGCCGCGAAACAGGCGAGTGAGCCCCGGCATGAGCACCCAGGTCACCAGTGGCACGATGATCGCCGTCATGATGAGCGTCTGCAGCGGCAGCGGCAGCGCCACGAGCAGCGGTCGCACCGTGCCCATCATCAGCGTCACGACGGGCCACAGGCCGAGCCAGGTGAGCAGCGCCATCTTCCAGACCGGCGAACGATGCACGATAACCTCGTTCTCGACGATATCGGGGTCAGGCCCGCGGCACCATCTCATTGCTTGCAGACGGTATGTATCGACCTACCTGACGCGAGGCGGGCAAATGTCCGGTGGGGAGTTTGAAAGGGACAGGTGTCACGCTCGCCGGGGCTGCCACCGTCGTCTCGCGGCACTTCGGTCCGGCGACGGATGGATCGCGGACAACTGCACGCGGGCTCATGGGTCCACGCGCCGCTGCGTCGCTGCGTCGTGCCGCGCGTCGGCGACAGATCGCCTCAGTTACGCGGGCTCAGGCGCCACGCGACGACGCTGGCCAGCGCCGCGCAGACGGCCCAGATCGCGATGGTATCGAGCGCGGGCGCCTGCGCGGGCGAGCCGAAGCGTGCCCACTGGATCGCCAGGGCCGGGACCACGGCCATCACGCTCGCAGTGACGAGGCGAGGCGCGAGGGACCACGGGCTCGCGGCGGTCGGCATGGGGACTGCACCTTCACCGGAGCGCGCGGATCTCTCGAGCACGTCGCGGAACGACCGCAGCGGCTGGGTGTCGGGGCGCGAGGCAGCCGCGTGGGCGAGCTGGAGCGGGCCAGTGTCACCCGAGGCGAGGTACAGGGCGGTGTTGCGGTTCTTGCCGGCCAGCTTGGGCGACAGGCCGCGCATCGCCTGGCGCATGTCCTCGGCGGTCTGGAACCGGCGCAGGGGGTCACCGGCCAGCGCGCGGTCGAAGAACTCGCGGTACGGCCGGGACAGGTTCGGCGCGTGCTCCGAGATCGCAGTCGGCTCCTCGGTGGCGATGCTGTAGACCAGCGAATGCACGTCGTCGGCGGTGTGCGGGAGCTTGCCGGAGATGGCCTCGTAGAGCACGACCGCGGCCGAGTAGAGGTCGGTCCGCTGATCGAGGGTCGCGCCGGAGGCCTGCTCCGGGGACATGTAATAGGGCGTGCCCAGCAGGCCCTCGGCGGTGTTGATGTCGCTGGTGTCGGCGAGCAGCAGCGAGGCGCCAAAGTCGAGGATCTTGAGCTGGACCTCGTTCATGTCGGTCTCGAACGAGCGGACCGTCGCCAGCATGAGGTTGTCGGGCTTGATGTCGCGGTGCACGATGCCCCGCTTGTGCGCGGCGATCAGCGCCGACAACACGCCGTCCATCAGCTCGACCGCCTCGTCGGGTGGGAGCTTGCCGCCGCTGCGTTTTAAGTGTTCGCGCAGGCTACCCTGACCGAGCATCTCCATCGTCAGGTATGGCATGTCCGACGAGGCCGAGGAGATGTCGTAGACGCGGACGATGTTCGGGTGGCCGAGCTCGCCCATCACCGTCGCTTCCTGACGGAAGCGCTCGATGACCTGCGGCTTGGCCCGGAACCGGTCGAGCAGGAACTTGATCGCAATGCTGCCGTGCAGGTGGGCGTGCTCGGCCCGCCAGACGATGCCCATGCCGCCGCGGCCGAGCAGGGCCTCGAGGCGATACTTGCCGTCGATGAGGGTGCCCGGCGTCAGCGCGCTGGCCCGCGAGCCCTTGCCGCCTTCGTGCAACGTGCCCATCGCGGTGGTGATCATGCCGGGCGGGTGTGTGGCCGGACGCGGCTCGCCGAGCGCGTCGAGACGGTCGATGTTGGTGATCGCCGTCGGGCCGGGGGCGGTGGTGCCGGCGTCGAGCTGTCCGCCGGGGAAGGTCGAACCCCACTCGCCCTCAATCGTCGCGCCCATCTCCGAATCGGTGCGACCGGCAGTCGAGCTCGACGGGCCGGCGGACGTCGGTCGCTCGTCGGGCGCGCTCTGTCTGTCGGTCGCGGGGGTCAATGGAATGCTAATCAGGCGGAAGTTGGCGATTGTATCCCGGTCGCAGCGCGGCGCGGGGTCGCCTGGGCCACAGCACGAAGGCACGAAGGCGCGAAGGCACGAAGGCACGAAGGCGGGAAGGCACAAACGCACGAGCGCGCCCGCGCCCGCCGACGGAGTCTACGGCTGCGGGCGGACGATGACGGCGAAGGCGAGGCTCGAGTCGGCGCCGTTGGCGAGGATGTTGTCCTTGCCGGAGCACTCGCCGTTGACGTTGGTGATGCAGTAGTCGATCAGCCACTCGAGGACGAAGGGGCGGGTCTGGAACTCGGCGGGCGGCACGTCGCCCTTGGCCCACATCTCGTGCGCGAAACCGGTCTTGAGGCCCATCATCGGGACCAGCGAGCAGCCGATCTGCTTGTCGCCGTCGGGCTCGTTGGCGTCGGCGATCAGCGGGCACAGGCCGTAGCACTTGTCCTTGTCGGACGTGCACGCGCCGGTGCCGAACGGCGACGGGG
>JAYUXQ010000938.1:0-8210 GCA_043752905.1 Nannocystis sp.
GCGGAGCTCGAGCAGCTCGAGGCGGATCTGAAGAGCGAGGCGAGCTGAGGCGCTCGCCGGGGGGCGACCGGTTTCATCGGGTAGCGAGCTGTCCCGGAAGACAGCTCACTTCTTGAGGCGGGCGAGCTGCGAGGTGGCGTCGCGGGCGTAGCGGCCGGTCGGGGCGAGCTCGAGGTACTTCTCGTACGCCGCGACCGCGCCGGGCTCGTCCTTGTTGTTTTGGCGCAGGACGCCGAGAGTGAGCCAGCAGTCGGCGAGCTTGGGGTCGACGGCGACGCAGCGCTCGGCGGTCTTTTGCGCCTCGGGCAGGTTCTCTTGCTCGAGCTGGACCTGCGCGGTCAACAGCAGGACCTCGGGGTGGTCGGGCGCTTGCCTGGCGAGCGTGGCGAGAGCCTCGGCTGCCGGCTTGAGCTTGCCGGCCGTGTAGGCGGCGCGGGCGCTGGCGAGCGCGGCGGTGAAGTTGGCGTCCACGGGTGCGAGCGGGGCGATCGGCTTGACCTCGGGCGTGACGGGGACCGGGACCGGCGGGGCGACGGGCTCGGGAGCGGCGACCGGGGCAGGCTCGGGCGCTCTGGTGTCGGCCGCGCTGTCGGCGGCGACGGGGTCCTCGGCGGGGATCTCGGGCGGGAAGAGTCGATCGCGGAACAGCAGCAGGCCGACCAGCGCGACGCCGCCGACGACCGCGGCGATCAGGCTCCACGGGGGCGGGGGCGGGGCGGCGCTGCGACTCATGAACGGGTCGTCGTCGTCCTCGGGGGCCTCGTCGACCGGGAGATCTTCACCGCCACCGAGGAAGGCGCGCTCGAGGTCCTCCAGGCGCGAGGCCGGCGGACGCGGAGGCGCGTCTGTCCCGGGGGACATGTGCGAGAGGCCCGGGAGACCTGACCCCTGGGACATGTTCGAGAGGCCCGGTAGACCTGACCCCTGGGACAGGTGCGAGAGGCCCGGCGCGCCGTCGCTGGCGAGGCCGGGAATGGAAGTGAGGCCGGGGCCGGGAATGGAAGTGAGGCCGGGAATGGAAGTGAGGCCGGGGCCGGGAATGGAAGTGAGGCCGGGGCCGGGAATGGAAGTGATGCCGGGGCCGGAGGTGAGGCCCGGGGCGGACGCGGTGGGGCCCGGGGGCAGCGCGGCGTGGCGGCCCGACTCGTTGGTGGAGTCATAGAACTGCCGTACGGGCAGGCCCTTCATCGTGCCGGACATGCTGTCGGTGGCGACGGGCGGCGTGGCGACGGCGGGTGGTGGGGCCCAGGCGTCCGCGGGCGCGCCGGGAGCGGGGGCGACGGCGACGGGTGGGCGCGGGTCGGACTCGGTGCGCCGGGAGGGATCGAGCCACTCGCCGCAGTAGCGACACTTGACGGCGACGCTCTGGATCTGTTCGCCGCAAAATGGGCAGGGCTTCTGCATCGCGGGAAGCCTACATGAATCCCCGGAAGTCTCGCCAGATCCCTGCACACCCGGGGGATCTCCGGGCCCGGGTACTGGAGCCGGGTCCGGCGGGTGGCCGGAGCAGCACGGCCGCCACGGTGGTATAGGTGCCGGCCGTGCCGCTGCGCGCCGACCATCACCTCGCGGCCTTCGTGGCCCGTCCACCAGCTCGCCTGGCCCTGGCTGACCTGCCGACGCCGGTGCAGCGGTCCCCCTGGCTCGACACGCCGACGGCCGAGGTGTGGATCAAGCGCGACGACCAGACCAGCCGGGTCTACGGCGGCGGCAAGGTGCGCAAGCTCGAGTGGCTGCTCGCCAGCCCGCGCTACGCCGGCGACGGGCCGGTCCTGTCGATGGGCGGCGTCGGCAGCCATCACCTGTTGGCGCTGGCGCTGTTCCTGCGCACGCAGGGGCGTGAGGCCCACGCGCTGACCTTCGACCAGGTGTTCACGCCGCACGTACGCGCGACGCTGGCGGCGCTGGCCTCCGCGGGGGCGAGGGTGTGGTCGGTGCAGTCGCGGGCCAGTCTGCCGTGGGCCTTGCTCGGCTATCACGTGTGGGACCGGCCGGCGCGCACGGGCGTGTGGATGCCGGCGGGCGGCAGCAGCGGGGTCGGCGGGCTCGGCTTCGTCGAGGCGGGGCTCGAGCTCGGCCGGCAGATCGACGCGGGCGAGCTGCCGCGGCCGGCGACGATCTACATGACCGGAGGATCGGCCGCGAGCTCGGCCGGGCTGGCGCTCGGGCTCGGGCTCGCGGGGGTGTCGACGCATCTTCGTATCGTGTCGGCGGTCGAGCCAGTGTTTCTGGCCCCGTGGTCGTGGGGGCGCATGGTCGGCAAGATCTGGGGGACGCTGGTCGAGGCGGGGCTGCACCGCGAGCTGGCGGTCGATGGCTGGCCGGGGCTGTTACGCCGGGCGAAGGTGTCGTGGTCGATCGATCACTCGCAGCTCGGCGGCGGCTATGCGGTGCCGACGCCCGCGGGCGAGCGCAGCGTGGCGCTGGCGCAGTTGCACGGCTGCATGCTCGAGACGACGTATACCGGTAAGTGTGCGGCTGCGTTGCAGGCCGACCTCGCCGACGGCCGCGCGGGGCCGGTGCTGCTGTGGAACACGCACGCGGGCACGGACCTCGGTACGCTGGCGACGCCGGGCTGGGAGCAGAAGTTGCCGGCGCGGCTGCGTGGCGCGCTGGCTCGCTGAGTCAGGCCGTCGCCGCAGGCGTCGATGCACACGGCGGTCTCGGCCGGGCCGGCGTCCCAGCAGGTGCCGCCGGGCCCGTACTCGGTGGTGTAGGTGGCGAGGTCGGGGGGCTGGAGGCGGCGGACCGTCGGGGTCGCGGTCGTCGGGGTCGGGGGCGTCGTCGTCGGGGCCGCGCATCGCCTGCTCGTCGGCGCCGAGGTCATCGCCGCAGGCGGGCGCGAGCAAAAGGGCGAGGAGGAGGGCCGGGGATCGCATCGCGTCATGTTCGGTCGCTGGTCTGGATGGCACATTCCTCCAGCGTCGTTCGCGCCCGGTAACGGTGCGCGTGGTCGGGTCGACCTCGGTGCCATGCTTCCCGGGCGATCTTTGCTCCGTGCGTTCGGTGCGGGAACGCTCTATACTCGCGGCGGCATGGCTGCACCCCCGGATCTGCGGCTGCGGGCCGACATGGCAGGGAGCGTCTCGGTGTGGGCGTTTAGCTTGCCCGGCCTGGTGCTCAGCTGCCTGTTGACCGTATTGCGCCTGCGGTCCGACCACCGCTGCGACGACACCTTCATGGGCGCGTGCTCGGGCGACGGGGTGCTGTCGTGCAGCACGGTGCTCGGGGACGCGTGGGCGACGGTGTTCGGGCTGCCGCTGACGGTGTACGCGGCCGCGTATTTTCTCGTCACGCTCGGGCTCGCCGGTGGGACGCTGGTCAGCCCGCACGTGCTCCGGCCGCTGGTGCGCCCGACATTGCTGGTGTTCGCGTGGGCGGCGGTGGCGGTGTGCGCCGCGCTGGCGACCTACGCGGCGGTCGGTCTAAATGCGCTGTGTTTGTATTGCATCTTCATCGACGGCGCGTGCCTCGGGGTGTTCCTCGCGGCGCTGCTGGCCAACCGCGGACAAATGGCACCGCAGCTGCCGGCCCCGGGGCAGCGCGGGGCGGCGGGGCTGGTGTTCGGGGTCGCGGCGCTGGCCTTCGTGACGGCGGTGTCGGTGCAGCGCACGCTGGTATTGAAGTATCGCGAGGGGGCGGCCGCGGCCGAGGCGTTGAGTCCGTGCGTGGTGGCGCTGCGCGAGCTCGAGGAGCCTGCGATCCGCATTCCGAGCGTATTGCAGGCGGATGAAGCGGCGCCGGCGTTCGTGGCGGCGCTGTTTCTCGACCTGGCGTGCCCGCATTGCAAGGCCGAGTACGAGTTCTGGCGCGGGTATCAGGGCGAGCTGGCGGCCCGCGGGGTCGCGGTCGAGCTGCAGCTGTTCCATTTTCCCCGCGGTTGCAGCCCCGAGCCGGGGGTCGCCGACGTCAGCCGCGCCCGCGCCTGCGATGCCGCGCGCGCGCACCTGTGCCTCGGTCGCGGCGACAGCGAGCGCAGCCTCGCGGCGTTCGAGCGGCTGTTCTCGGAGCAGGCGGAGGCGTTCACCAGCGAGCACCTCGCCTTGATCGCCGCTGCCTTCGATGTCGCGGCCGACATCAGCCAGACCGACTCGCCGCTGTTCGCGTGCATGCAGAGCCCCGAGACGGCGGCGCAGCTGCGGCGGCACCTGTCCTTCGGGGAAGCGGTCGCGGGCCTGCGTGCCGCTCCGGGCGCGCTGCTGGTCCCGCTGGTGAACGGCCGCCCGGCGGGCACGGCCAAGCAGGTCCAGGGCCGCAAGCCGCCCGAGTTCTACGAGCGATGGTTTCGCCAGCAGGAGGCGCAAGTTGACCGATAGCGCGACGCTACGCCCGCGCCCGCCGGGGGTCCGCGAGGCCCGCTTGCAGGCCGCGATCTCCGTGCTGGCGACCGGGATGCTGGGGCTCGGGTTGTATCTCGGCAATGCATTGACGCAGGCGCCGACGACCCGCCAGTGTACGGCGGAGACCGAGGACGTCGACTGCGACGAGGGCGAGCTGTGCATGTCGGGGCGCTGCCGGGCCCCACGCGCGAGCGGGCCGCTGCCGTGCCAGGAGGGCGACCCGTGCGACAGCTGCATGTGCGGCGAGGGTTATCAGTGCGACGCGGAGCAGCGCTGCATGCCGGTGAAGGAGGACCTGTGTGCGCCCGAGGTGGCGACGCTGATCCGCGACATTCGTCGCTTCGAGCAGGACCGCTGCCAGGCGGTCGGCACGGACGCGACGCAGTGCGACCCGAAGGAGCTCGACCGCTTCGTCATCGAGCACGACAAGCTCAACGACCTGCTCTTGCAGCTACAACACACGTTGACGGTGCACTTCGATCAGAACGAGCCGAGCGCCGAGCGCGGGCTGCCGCGGCCAGCCCAGCGGTATTATGGTGAGCGCTTCGCCCGGCTCGGCGATCGCCTGCGCAGCGCCAAGCAGATCCTGATCCTCGGCCGCTCGAGCCGCGACCGCAGCTCGTCCATTTCGCGGGTGATCGCCAACAACAACCTGGCCCAGAACCGCATGCAGCACGTCGCGCAGTGGATCGTCGAGCTGGCCGCGACGCCGCGTGACCGCGACGCGATGGCGAAGAAGCTGATCCGCCTGAGCCTGGGCGACCGCCAGCCGCTGACCCGCGAGCAGCTGGCGAAGAACCCGATGCATCAATACATCGCCTGGAAGAAGGGCCGCGAGGACCTGCTGGTCTCGCAGGTCCGCGGCGCCGAGACGCTCGACGAGTCGCAGCGCGAGCAGGTCGCGCGCACGCTCAATCAGTCGGTGCTCGTCATCCCCGTGCCCTGCGAGATCCCGGAGTAAGGCATGGCGGCGCCGGACGAGGATGACGCGCTCGAGGTCGACCGGCTGTCTCCGGCGGAGCAGCGGCTGGTGCTGCGCGGCGGGGTCGCGGGGGGGGTCGCCCTGGCGGGCGCGCTGGTGTGGAGCCTGGTCGCCGCGCCGGTGCCCGAGCCGCGGATCCCGGTCGCGCCGCTGACGACCAGCCCGCAGGCGCGCGCGATCACCCCGGAGGTGCTGGCCGCGAGCCCGAGCCCGAGCGCGGCGGTGGGGGTGCGGCGGGTCGCCGAGGTGACGCCGGGACGGCGATTGCCGGGCCTGTTCGGGTTGCAGCTCGGGTTCCTGCGGTCCAACGACATCATCGGCACGATCGCCCTCAACGAGGTGCTGCGCGGGACCCCGGCCGTCAAGGTGGTGAACCTGTGGGCGACCTGGTGCGCGCCGTGTGTGCGGGAGATCGGGATGTTCCGCGCGCTGAGCGAGAGCTGGCGCCGCGACATCCGCTTCGTGCCGATCCACATCGGGCCGGTCAACGACGGGGATACGTATCGCCGGCTCGTCGATCAAATGCCCGCGACCTCGGCCGAGCCGTTGATCGACGCCAGCGGCGACGCGTTTCAGGGGCTCCTGCGCGAGGCGGGCCTGCTCGAGACCGGCGAGGGCATCCCGATCACGCTGCTGCTCGACTGTCGAAACGAGCTGCGGTGGATCCACGTCGGCGACCTCGCGGATACGTCGGCGCTGTCGGAGCGGGTGACTGCGCTGCGCGGAGAGCTCGGCAGCCCGCGCTGCGCCCCGCCCGAGCCGCCCCCGAGCGCACTGCCGAGCCCACCAGGCTGCGGCGACGGTACCTGCGACGGCGGCGAGCACTGCGGCAATTGCCTGGCAGACTGCGGGTGCATCGTCGGCACCGAGTGCCGGAGCTTGCCCGGCGACCCGAGACCCCGCTGCGTCGTCCCCGAAAACGCGTTCTCCGACCCCTAGGGCCTTCCATGTCTCCCCTCACGAACCTCCGGACGAGCCCCTTCATGATCCCGCTGACCTGCGTCGTGACGCTCGGCCTGGTCGCGCCCACGGCCGTTGCACGCGTCGATGGACCTGTTCCGGTGAACATGTTCTTTGGGCCAGCTCCCGCGAGCGCGCCCGCGCCGATGAGCGAGCCGGTGAAGCCCGCGGCGGCGTGTCCGGCCGCGCAGGAGGCGATCGCCGGCACGAGCCCCGACAAGTACGGCGAGGCGGCGCGGCACTTCGAGCAGTGCGCGCGCACGAGCGGGGACGCCGGGCTGTGGAAGAAGGCGGGGATGGCCCGCTACAGCGCCCGTCAATACGCGCACGCGATCCAGGCGCTCGACACCTATATGCGTGGTGTGGGCCCGGGTGGTGACCCGCAGGGCGAGGCGATGCTGGCGGACGCGCGCAAGAACACGGCGACGGTGCGCTTCTCGGTGGTGACCGCGGCGGGTGCGTCGGCGCCGGAGCGCCTGCGGATCGCGCCGCGCGACGGGGCGACGGGCGACGAGATCGACTTGTCGTGGTCGCGGGCGGCGGTGTCGTTCGATGTCTCGCTCGACCCCGGGCAGTGGACCGCGGCGCTGATGCTGCCGGGCGGGGGGCAGGTCGGGCCGCAGGACATCCAGGCGACGCGTGACACCGGCACGCCGCAGGTGGTGCTGTTTCGCGTCGAGGCGCCCGCGCAGGCGGTCCCACCCGTGGTGGCGGCGGCGGTGCCGGTGGAGGTGAAGCTGTCTCTCGGGCCAGCCGGGGCGCTGCGCCGGGGCGTGCAGATCGAGTGGAAGGGACCGCAGTCGCAAGGGCCGCGGCGGGTCGGCACGGCGACGACGAGCTGGCCGCTGGCGCCCGGAGAGTGGCAGTTGCACCTCGAGGCCGAACACTTCGCGCCGCAGACGCGTGACCTTCAGGTGCGTCCCGGCGAGCCACACAGCCTGTCGCTGAAGCTGGTGCGCACGCGCGAGGACAAGCTGCGGATCGGGATGTCGGCGGGCCTCGGTGTGGCGGCGCTCGGGCTGCTGGCGGGCGGGCTCGTGGGCACGATCGGCGGGCGCAGAGACTACCGCGCGGCGGTAGGCAGGCTCGATGGTTCACCCATGACAGCCAGCGAGGCCGGAGATGCAGCATTACGAGCGATCCGGGGCAGCTCGAACGGAGTGATGCTGACGACCAGCGCCGTGGGTGCAGGCGCCGCGGCCATCACGATAGCCGCTGGTGGGAGCAACCGGTTGCTGGGTGCGGAGATCGGCGTGGGCGGGGCCCTGCTGATCGCCGGGATCGCCTGGTTGGTCCCGGCCAAGCGGCAGTACACGTCTGATGAGCCAATGGATGACCCCGGGTGGGCACCCGATCGAACCTACTTCGACGAGCACCGCCGTCCCGAGCTCGCTGCGGCCGCCCTGATCGGTCTCGGCGCCGGGTTGGCCGCCGGCGCCGGTGTCGCTCTGATCGCCCGTAAGATCGTCGGCAGCAGTAAAGCGCGCCGCTCCGCCACGTTGACCCCGATGATGGCGCCCCGTTCCGTCGGGCTGGCGCTTCAGGGTACCTTCTAATGTTCACAACGCCCGAGTCCAACGTCATGCCCCCTCGTGCCCCCATGTCCAGTTCTTTCGCCCCCCGTAATCCACGCAAGGCCGGTCTCGGCATCTTCGGCTGTGTCGTGTTGTCCTGTGTGGTCGCGCCCCCGATCGTGCGTGGCGCAGCCGCGCCCGCGCAGGTCGACGACGGCGGTGGTTGCAATGGAGGTCGTGCAATTCACTTTGG
Organism: Nannocystis sp.; assembly: GCA_043752905.1. Classification (GTDB taxonomy): domain Bacteria; phylum Myxococcota_A; class Polyangia; order Nannocystales; family Nannocystaceae; genus Nannocystis. The sequence continues at coordinate 8,050 of JAYUXQ010000938.1, forward strand.
CGAGGAGGACAGCGAGACGACCGGTGGTGAATCCAGCAGCAGCGGCGATACGAGTGGGTCGTCGGAGCCTGGGAGTTGCGGAGATGGCGCTCAGGACCCTGGTGAGGGGTGTGACGACGGAAACGCGGCGGACGATGACACATGCCCGAGCGGTGAGAAGG
>JAYUXQ010000939.1:0-8208 GCA_043752905.1 Nannocystis sp.
GACTTGAACACGGCGGGCAAATTCTCGAGGTGCAGCCACTGCCGCGTGAAGTTCTCGAGGGTGTCGCGCGCGCGCGGGTCGGCGAGCATGCGCCGCGCCTGGGCCTCGATCTCGGCCGGCGTGTCGAGCTCGCCCGCGGCCGCGGCCGCGAACAGGGCCTCGTCGGGCATGGTGCTCCACAGGAAGTAGGACAGGCGCGAGGCGAGCTCGTGGCCGGTCAGTCGGACCAGCGCGCCCTCGCGGTCCGGGGGGGCCTCGCCGAGCTCCCAGCGGTACAGGAACTGCGGCGACTGCAGCATCGCCTGCATGACCACGCGCAGGCCACCCGCGAAGTCCTGCTGCAGGTCGGACCGCGCGAGGTCGTAGATCGCCAGCAGGGCCTCGACCTCCACTTCGGCCAGCGGCCGCCGGTACGCCCGCGCGCCGAACTCGACCACGAAACGGGCGGCGCACCCGTCCTCGCCCTCGACGTCGGGGGCGCACTGGGTCAGCGCCGGGAGGTCCTGGATCGCCACGGCGGCCAGCGCCTCGGCGGCCTCCATCAGCCGCTTGACGTCCGTGCTGCCGACCAGGCCCGGCGACGCGAACCCGGCGCTGCCCTCTCCCTCGCCGGGGAAGCTCTGCGCGGGATGGGTGACGTCCCCGAGCAGGTCACGGACGGTGTTGTCATATTCGACGCGGGTCAGGCGACGCAGCGGCATGAGGCCCGCGGCGGGTCCATCGTCCGCGGGGCCGTCGGTGGTCGGGTCGGCGGTGCCGTCACCGACGCCGGTGTCGTCGCCCGCGGCGGTGGTCGTCGAGCCGGCCCCGCTGGTGACCTGCTCGCCCGAGTAACAGGCAGCGTGGGCCATGAGCGCCGTCATCAGGGCCAGGGTGTGGGGCGCGCGTCGACTTCGTTTCATCCAAACCTCGCCTCGAGGTTGCCGGTCGACCGCGGGGCGAGCAAGCGAAGAATTCGAGCGCTCGTGGCCCCCGCTGTCGCCCATACACCACATTCATGTCCTAAAAGACATGTCCTTGGGGACAGCAAGTCGCGCCATGGGGCCGTGGCGGTCGATCGACCCTCGCGGCCCCCGGCGAGGTCGCGAGGCCCCGCGTGGTCGATCGGTGACGGAGCATGACTCGAACGACTGGCGCGGGGCCGGGGGCCGGGCGCGGGCGCGAGCGACCGGCGTTTCGCCGTCGAGCTGCGCGAGGTGGGGCGGCGACGCATGCGGCCGGCGTCGAGGCACAAAAAAAGCGCGACCCGGGGGGCCGCGCTCGCTGTCCGAAGGGGCAGGTATTTTAGAAGTTGTAGGCCGGGTTCTCGGGGTCGAAGTCGGCGTCACCGAGGCCGACGTTGAGGCGCACGTCCTCGAAGCCATAGTCCTCGATCATGACGTCCTCGTCGTTCCAGATGGTGATGCGGGTCGGCATCCTGGTCTTGACGTTGAAGCAGATCTTGGCGCGGGTGGCGTAGTAGGGCGAGTAGTTGCGGGCGGGCGTGACGGCCTCGAGGCAGTGGCTGCGGGCGCCATGGACCGTGGACTCGCCGTGGTCGATGTACTGCACGCCGTCCTGCGGGCGCACCTCGCTGAGCCGCGCGTCGCGGACCATCAACTTGATGACCTCGCCGAAGCCGAGCTGGGTGACCGGGTGCCGGTTGCCCCGCATCGCCAGGCTGGCGTCGGGCCGGAGATTGACGGTCATGTCGGGGAACGACCCCTGATGCGCGCGGATCTTGTCCTCGTTCCAGCCGCGCACGTAGAGGGCCTCGCGGCCCGCGAGCGCGCCGGTCCAGCGCAGGTACACGCCAAACGGCTTGCGGAACTTGAGCTCCATGGTCTCGACGGGCAGCAGGCGGCCCTTGACGCGCTCCTGCTTGTAAAAGGTGGCGGTGTAGTCCTGCACCTGCGAGTACGCCTGCTCCATGGCGTAGACGTGCTGGCGAAGCTGCGTGGCATCAGCGCCCGCGGCATCGGGGGTTTGCGCGACGGAGGCCTGCGCGGCCACCGGCCCGGCGAGCGCCGAGACGAGGATGAGCGCAGCCCACCGCGCGGAGCGGAGAGGAGTCAAAAACATGGCGCGGAGCTTGTGCATAAACCCTCCGGGAGTCAAACGGGGTGCGACAGCGAAAGCGCGTGACGCACGTCGGGGGGTGACGTCGACACGCGGTGAACTCGAGCCCGCTGGATACCAGGGCGCGAGGGGTCCCATCGACGGGACAAGCGAGGCCGTATTCATGGCGTCGCGTCTCGCTTCAACGCGGCAGGATGAAAATAGCTCCAATGCTTGTTCTGATGCAGGACAGGCGCGCGCACAGGCAGTTTTGTCAGTGTGGATTTGTCGGAGTGGTCGCTGGCGCGCCACTGTCGCTATCGGGTCTCGCCGCTCGCCCGGCCGACCGCACGGGCGCGATGAAAACCCTCCCGGCCTGCGTGAACCCCTGGCTCGAGCGCATGGGCGCGGGGCCGCTGTGAGCGGGCTCGTGTCGGGCTCGGAGATCGGGTCGAGCTCGGAGAGCACAGGGCGAGCTCGGAGAGCGGGGCGAGGCTGCCTGGGCCGGGGAGGGGCCGGCGTCCGTTGGCCCCCTCCGGCCCATGTATCGTCGCCCCGCGCTCTGCGAACACGCCCCGCGCCCGAAGAGCGAGGCGGTCAGCGGACCTCGAGTCTGGCGCCGACGGTCCGGCCGTGGACCTCGGGCATGTACATGGCTTCGGCGCGGGCGGGGGGGAAGCTGAACTGGCCGCGGCTGGTGGAGCGGAGGTCGATGGTGTGGGTGTGGGTGCCGGGGGGGAGGTCGTCGGCGAAGACGACGACGCGGTCGGGGCGTTGCTCCTCGTGGGATACCCACCAGCCGCGGTGGCCGGCGAGCACCGAGGCGCTGCGGCCGACGCCGAGGGTGCGGGAGACGCCCTCGAGGCCGGCCGGGAGCGGTACGTCGATGACGACGTAGCGCACGCGGATCTTGCTCGAGATCGTGATGTCCATGGCGATCGGCTCGCCGGCGGGGACGGTGGTGGTCGCCGCGCCGGAGACGGTACGCAGGTCGCGGGTGACGACGAAGCCCTGGTTGCGCGCGGGGAGGTCGGTCTGGGCGGGGGCCCATTCGGCGGCGAGGCGGTAGTACAGGCGGCCCTGGCCCTGGCGCTGCAGGACGACCGGGAGCAGGGCGGCACCTGGCTCTCGGGGCAGGTCGAGGATCGTCGCCATGTCGGTGAAGCTGCTGCGGGTGGCGAGCTCGCGGCCCTTGAACTGTTCGTCGAGGACGTTGGTGCGGCCGACCCAGGCGCGGGCGGTGAAGTCGGGCAGCTCGGCCTCGTAGATACGGGCGTAGTCGGCGAGGGCGACCAGCGCGTAGGCGTTCTCCTGGGTGTTGCGCCACGCGCCGCCGATCCTTCGCTCGAGCAGGCCGCGCGCCAGCTTGACGATGACAGGGTGATCGGGCTGGATCCGCAACAGGGCCATGAGGGTGATCGCGTCGCTGCGGCCGTCGGAGGCGAAGAACTCGTCGAGGGCGTAGAGGCTCGCCTCGCTGGTGTGCGCGGTGGCCGGCAGCTCCTGAAGGTTACCGAGCAGCTCCGACTGGAGCGTGCGGACCTCGGGGCTGTGCGGGTCGTGGCGGTGCATCGCCATCAAGAGGAAGGCGCGGGCGAACAGCGGCAGCTGCTGGCGCAGGGTGTAGAGGTTCGCGGCCTGCTTCTTCACGTCGCGGCCGGCGTCGGCGAGCACGTGCAATGCGATCGCCACACGGACGCCGTCGTGGTAGCCCCAGTCGACGGGGAGCTGGGTGAGGACGAGGCCGTCGATCTGGCCCGTGAGGAACTTGAGCGCGCGCTCGAGGGGGTCCTTCGGGACCGGGTGGCCGGCCTTGTCGGCGAGATGGAGGACCCAGGTGGCGTAGGCGGAGGCGTAAACGTGGTGTTGTTTGCTGCCGGGCCAGTAGCCAAAGCCACCGTCGTCGGTCTGCATGGCGAGGATGCGCTCGACGCCGACCTTCATGAACTCCCCGGTGTTCGTTACGCCGAGCGGGTAATCTTTCAGCGCGCCGAGGGCGACGATCGGGAGCAGGCGGCTCGCGGTCTGCTCGATGCAGCCATGGGGGTATTGTACGAGGGCGTGGACGGCGTCCTCGAGGCCGCCGAGCAGGGTCGAGGTGGTCGCGACGGTGACGCCGCCATGGCCGCGCAGGACGTCGGTCGGGAGCTTGATCGGGATCGCTACGGCCTGGTCGTCGGTGACGGTGCCATAGGCGGCGACGCGCTCGGTGAGGGTGCGCTCGGCTTCGACGGGCAAGGGCAGGCGCAGGCCGTCCTCGATCTTGGCGCCGCCGCCAGCGGGCTCGAGGGCGGCTTGCAGCTCGAACTCGGGGGCGCCGGGGGCGACGGCCTCGATCTGGAAGGTCAGGCGGGTCTGGTCGCCGGGGGTGACCTCGGCGCTGGCTGTCGCGGAGGACAGGAGCTTGAGGACATGTCCCTTCGTACCTGGCTTTTCGACCACCCTGGCAGTGACGCTGAGGCGGCCAGCGGCGCCGGTGTTGTTCTGCACGATCGCCGCGAGCTCGGCGCGGTCGCCGGGGCGCAGGGTGCGGGGCAGGGCGGCGCGCAGGACCAGCGGCGCGGTGACGACGGTGCGCGTGTCGTGCTTGCCGAAGCGGCCGGGCGAGGTGCCGTCGACCAGGCGCGCGGAGGCGACGGCGGTGATGCGAAAGGTGGTGAGGTTGTCGGGCAGCGTGGCCTTGACGGTCGCCTCGCCGGTCCTGTCGACGGCGAGGTCGGCGAGGAACACGGGGGTGGTCTCGAAGCGGCTGCGCGCGGGCGGCGGCCCGCCGGGGCTGCTGGACCCGAGGCCGCCGCGGCCGCTGCTCGAGCTCGAGCCCGAGCCCGAGCCGTGGCCGAAGCCGGAGCCGCCCGCGGTGAACCAGGGGTCGTGGGGCGTGGCGGTGTAGGGGTGGAGCAGCTGGCGGTAGTCGTCGAGCTCGCGGGTCTCGGCGGTGCGATGCGGGATGAAGTCGGGGAGCAGATCGGGGATCTCGTGTTGCGTGAGATCGAGGACGGCCTCGTCGACGGCCCACAGGGCCACGCGCGCGACGGTCGGGCGGTCCTGCTCGTCGCGCACGCGCACGTTGAGCTCGACCTGCTGGCCGGGTCCGGCCCTGGGCGGCGCGGTGACGACGACTTGCAGGCGGCGGTGGTCCTGGCTCTGATGCACGGTGGCGCTGGCCTCGTGCACCCTGGGATGGAAGGAGCCGCCGGTGGCGGCCGGCTCGACGATCGTCGCCTGGAACACGACGCTGGGGGTCCAGGTGTCGTCGGCGGTGAACTTGAACAGCTGCTCCTTGCCGGCGAGGGCGATCGGCAGGGTCTCGCGGATGCCGCCGCGCGCGACGACGAGGGTGCCGTGCGCGTCGGGCCACGGGCTGCGCACCGCGACCTCGACGGTCTCGCCGGGCTTGAGCTGCTGGCGGTCGGTCAGCACCTCGAGGCGATCGATCGGTCGGCTGCGCCAGCTGGTATCCAGCGGCGGCGACTTGGCGTGGACTTGGAAGCTCGTGGAGCTGTGGGCGGCGCGGGTCGAGGCCGGCTCACTGGCGGTCACGCTCAGTTCATAGCGGCCCTCGACCAGCACAGGCAGGGCGCAGGTCGGGTCGGGTCCGGCGGCGGCGAGGTCGTGCTTGCAGGTGGTGACCCTGGCGCTGCGCTCGACCCAGCCGGCGAACACCTGCTTGCCGCCCTCGGGCTTGAAGCTGCGCTCGTTCCAGTGACGATGGACCTCGAGGGTGACGGCGCCGACGGCGACGCGCTCGCCCTGGATGTCGACGGCGCGCATGGGCACGCGGACGCGCTGTTCGGCCTCGAGGTAGCCGCGCGGCGCGGCGAGGGCGAGGTAGAAGGCGGCCGGGTGGACGGCGAAGCCGGCCTCGGCGCCGATGCCCTGCATCGAGGCGTCCTGGACCTCGAGCGAGGTGGTACAGCGATGCGGGTGGCGCGGGTCGTCGAGGGGGCCGCCGTCGAGGACGACGCGGCGGCCGGGGGTGTTGACTGCGGGGTTGTTGACTGCGGGGGTGGCCTCGACGACGCGTACGGGCCACGGCCGGTAGTTGCGAGAGGGTGACGGTTCGCCGACGTCCCAGATGTCCTCGAGGCCAGGTGGCCGGTAGCGCTGATACTCGCAGCGGGTCGCCCGGGTCAGGCGCTGGATCTGGACCGGGCCGCCGAAGTAGTAGCTGGCGTGGACATCGATCGTGGTCTGCTCGCCGGCGAGGATATCGCCGCGGCGCGCGACCGCGTCGACGGTATACTCGGGGACGCGGTAATCCTCGACCTTGACGCTGGCCTGGATGTCCTGGCCCAGCAGCCTGGCGTGGACGGTGTATCGGCCGAGCCCGGCCTCCGCCGGGACCACGAGCTCGGCCCAGAACTTGCCCTCGGTGGTGGTGTGCGTCGCGTGGGTGGCGACCTCCTTGTCGAAGTCGTCGAGCAGCGTGAACACGACCGGGGTGCCGGTCTTGACGCGTCCGAGGTTGCTGCGTGAAAACGGGGTGTCGAGCGCCGACCAGCCGACCACGCGGACCTTCTCGCCCGGGCGATAGACGCCGCGCTCGCTGACCACGCGGGCGATCAGCCGCTCGCCGGGGCGCAGCGCGGGGGGGGCGTCGGTGGGCTCGTCGTCGCGGTAGCTGCGGTACAGGCTCGCGGGTGCGAGGTCGAGGTGGGCGTGGTCGTCGGTGGTCGGGTCGATGACCGTCAGGCGCAGCGGCGGCGGCGGCTTCACGGGCTTGCTCGCGCTCCCCCGGGGTCGGTCGATCTCGGGCAGCACGAGCTCCGCGGGCAACGCGAGCAGGCCGTTCGCGTCGGTGGTCCCGAGGTCGAGCAGCTTGCCAGGCTGGCGCGGGTCGAAGCGAGACACCCTGGCCTTCGGGACAGGTGCGCCGCTCGACAGGCGCAGCACCTGCACGCTCGACGCGGGCAGTGACACGATCGCGACCGGGCCGAGGTCGGTGAGGCGAAACAGGCCGCGGACGGGCGTGGGCGGGCCGTATTCGTCGGCGCGGGGGACGAGGTCGGCGGCGCTGACCTCGAGGAGCACGGGCCGGCGCGCGCCGCCGGCGAGGTCGTCGAGGTCGAGCGCGACCGAGGACCAGTCGCCCTTGCCGGAGACAGTCAGCGGGATGTCGCGCTCGATCACGCGGGCGGGGAAGGAGGCGGTGGACGCGTCGAAGTTGGGGTCGATGGCCGCGACCTCGGCGTCGGTGAACACGCCGGCGCGCACGTGCAGGGACTTCACGTGGCGTGACTCGACGCCGACCGTCTGCTTGTGGCTGGGGGGCAAGATGCCGCTCGCGGACGACAGGGCCAGGGTGGCGCGTGGGGCGATGACGGCCTGACGGGTCGCGCCGCCGGGGATGCTCTGGCCATAGATGTCACGCATCCCGGCGGGCACGTGGACGGTGTAGGTGGTGCCGGGGACGAATTGGCCCGCGAGGGTGGCCTCGCGGCCGCCGTCGCCCCAGTCGTTGAAGTCGGTGATGGCGAAGTATCTCGGCTTCGGGCTGATCGTGATCTTGCGAAACTGCTGGGCGCTGACCGGGTTGCGCAGGCGCAGCGAGATCGGCTGGAGGCCGCAGGGGGCGTCGGGCGGGCAGTCGACGGCGAGCAGCGCCTGCTGGCTGTACGTGCGAAACACCATCGACCACGGCGTGTCGAGCGGCAGCGGGCCGGCCTCGCTGACCATGCCCGTGGTGACGGACACCTCCACCTCGCTGCTGCCGGGCCACAGCGTCCGCGCCTGCACGGCGTAGACATGGCGGTCGTCATCGCCGTAGTACATGCGCTCGCGCTCCGCTTTGGTCGGCCGGCGCACGCGCACGGGCACGGGCTTCGCGTCGGCCGCGAGATCGGCGAGCGGGCGCGCGGTGGCCCGGATGTGGGCCTGGGCCGCCTTGAGCGCGACGGGGCGGTCGAACCGGACCAGGACGACGCTGTCGCGGCGCTGGACCTCGCCCTCGTCGGCATCATCGATGTCGGGCGTATCCTGATGACGCGGCCGCGACATCGGGTCGGAGGCGGCGACGGTGGGACGTCGGGTCTCGAAGCTCCAGCCGAGCGCGCGATCGAAGCGCTGGCCGTCGAGGCCGACCAGGCCGCCTGTAAAGCGCACGGTATAACTGTGACAGTCGAGCAGATCGTTCGTGGGCGCGAATACCAGCAGGTCCGGGGTCTTCCAGTA
>JAYUXQ010000940.1:0-3335 GCA_043752905.1 Nannocystis sp.
GATCGGCCTCGGCCACCTTGTTGACGCCGATCGACCCGGTCTCGCGGCCGCCCTCGAGCGTGCGCGTCGCCTGGAACACGCCCGCGAGCACCAGCAGCAGGGTCGGCAGCGCGAGGACGCGGGACTTCACTTCGTCGCCTCCCCGAGGATCAGGCTGCGCACGCGGGTCCACAGCGTCTTTCGCCAGCGCGACGGGGCCCCCGTGAGCAGCTCGCGGCCGCCGGCGGCCGGACCGAGCCACACCAGTGCCCGCGGCCCGCGACGGCGCGCCATGACCACGAAGGCGCGACCCGTCGTCTGGCCGAGCCCGGCGCGCAGCGTCCATCCGGCCGCGACGACGCGGCGCAGCAGGTGCAGGTCGCCGTTGTCGGCGTAGCGCTCGACCTCCGCGAGCGCGGCCTCGAAGTCGAGGGTCGGCTCGGCCGCGGCCTCGGGCACGCTGGCCATGGTCGTCGTCGTCGTGCCGTTGGGGTGGGTCACCGTGACCGACGTCGTCGCGCTGGTGGTGATCGCGGCGATCTCGTCGACCGGCGCGCAGCCGCTGGTGAGCTCGAGCATCGCCAGGCGGGCCAGCTCGGCGCACGGGTCGTGCGGCGCGTAGGCGCGGCGCAGGGCCGGCGGGAACCACAGCACCGCCACCGGCGCGCCGACCAGCGCCGTCGCGTACTCGATCTGCGCGTTGCCGCCTCCGGCGAGCGGTCCGAGCTCGGGCGAGCCGTCGGCGAGGATGCGCTTCGAGACCCACGCCAGCGGGCCCTCGGGCAAGAACATGTCTGAAAAGACAGGTGGCAGAGGGCGCTCGTCGAGCACCGGCTGGCCGAGCCCGACGACGACCGTCTCGGCCAGCCCGGGGCGCACGCCGACGCCGCGGATCTGCAGCACCGCGGCGTCGCTGTGGGCCGACAGCGCCGCCTGATGCAGCGCCTGGATCGGCGCGTGCGGGCCGAGGACCGGCGCGGCCCCGCCTATCACCAGCACACGGCCGTTCGCGGCCGACCACAGCTCCGCGGCGAGGCGGCCGGTGCCCGGCTCGTCGGCGGCGTGCGGCGCCTCGATCACCAGGCCCGAGGGCCCCGTACCGACCACCAGCGCGCCCCAGCCGGCCGCCAGCGGGCGCGAGCTCTCGGTCAGCGCGCGACAGGGTCCGGCGCCGCAACGGTCGATGTTCCAGATCACGTGATCGACGAGCCCCGCCATGCGCCCGGCGATCTGCAAGCTGTCACCGCTGGGCTCGGCCAGCAGCGGCGCGGCCACCCGGCGCTCGAGGAACACCAGCTCGGCCGCCGACGGGACCGCCGCGGGTCCGAGGGGTCGCAGCACCGGGCCGCGCTCGCGGGCCGCCAGCCACGGCAGCAGGGCCGGCGTGGTGTGGGGCGTGGGGGCGTCGGCCGCCAACATGGCGCGCAGGTCGTCCGGGTGTATGCGCAACACCACGCGCGTGCCGCGGCCCCACGCGGGTCCGTCCAGGCCCGGCGGCTCCGACCACTCGAGGCGCGGCGGCGCCGGTCCGAGCGCGCGCAGGTCGAGGTTTTGCGGCAGCGCCTGCTCGACGTGCAACACCGGCTGCCCGCGCGGCGTCGACGCGTCGCCGCGCAGCTCGAGGTCTCCGCTGGGGGCGAGGCGCTCGCGGGCGCGGGCGAACCGGTCGTCGTCGATGCGCGGGACATCGCGCTCGCTGACCAGCACGGCGCGTGCATCGATCGCCAGCGCCAGCAGCCCGGCGACCTCGGCGACCGGCGCCTCGGAGACCGGCCGCGGCACCGTGATGACGATCCCCGGCGCGCCCGGCCACACCACCCCGAGCCCCTGCCCGGTCGCCCCGCCGCGCTCCGCCGCGAGCACGGCGTGGCTGCGTCGTGGCCCGTGGTCCGCGAGCAGCGGCACGATCAAGAGGTCGGCCCGGTGCGCCGCCTCGAGGGCCGTGTGCTCGCGGTCCTCGTTGGGCGACAGGCTCCACGTGGCGATCGCCGCCCAGGCGCCCGCGTGGGCGACCCGCGAGGCCGAGGGCAGCGCGGGCGAATCGACCGGCGCGAGCTCGGCCTGCACGCGCGCCAGCGCCAGGGCCCCGAGCGGCGTCCGTAGCAGGCGCTGGCTGGCCACCTGCGGGCCCGCAGGCGGCGCGGCCGTCAACGGCGCGGCGAGGTCGAGCCCGAAGCCCAGCAGGCTCCCGAGCAGCCACCCGGCGAGCGCGGTCGCCAGCGTCGGCAGCAGCACCTTGCGGGCCGACTTGCGCTGCAGCATCCGCAGCGCGAGCAGGCTCGAGAGTAGATAGCCAAAGCCGAACAGGTCACGCGGGCGCAGGCCGACCAGGCGGTCGCCGACGCCGAGCGACAGCAACCACTTGAGTACCACCGACAGCGTGAACACCAGGGCGATCTTTCGCGGCCCCTCGAGGTTCCAGCGCCCGAGCGGCGTAAAGCGCAGCACGCCGAGCGTCGCCATCCACAGCACCAGCGCCTCGCCGACCGTGATCGCCAGCTCGGTCGGCGTGAACCACAGCAACCCGAGCAGCGCCGGCACCAGGATCCCGCCGAAGTCCCAGCCGTAGCGCAGGTTGAAGCGCGCCGCGACGGCCGCGGTCGTCAGCAGCAGCACGTAGCTCTTGGCGTTGCCGAGGAAGTCGAGCGCCGTGTCCTCGTAGAGCAGCTCGAAGCTGCTCAACGACAGGTTGGTGTACTCGAGCAGCACGCCCGAGAGCACGAGATACGTCAGCCCCGTGACGACCGCGAGCTGCCCGAGCCCGCGCACCGCGCCCGGCTTCCAGAGCAGGTTCGCCGTCAACGGCACCAGCACCAGGCCGATCGAGTAGAACTCGCGCACCGGCGGCAGCGCCAGGTCGAACTGTCCCTCGAGCAAGCTCGACAGCGCCGGCAGCAGCCACAATTGATCGTGCTGGCGGACCAGCACCGAGGCGATCACGATCAGGAAGAAGCGGTCGCGGCCGAAGAACGGCGCCCACACCCCCGTCGGCGAGAGCGCGTAGGCCAGCGCGCGGGCGATGAAGTAGGTCAGCACCGCCTCGGCGACGATCACCGCCGCCGTCGTCGGCTGGACGACCAGCACCGATGCGAGGTAGCCCGGCACGACCAGGCCGACGAACACCCACCCGAGCGTCTCGGTGAACAGCAGCGCGACCCACACGCCGACCAGCACCGCCAGCACGATCGACTGGTCGAGCCCGCCCGGGGGTAACAGCTCGTAGACCGAGTTCACGCGTCGAACACCTTGCGCCGCATCCCGCTCGTCGTGCTCGCGAAGGCGTCATCGGTGCGCGCCAGATACCCACGCGGCGCCAGCGTGCGCCCCAGTCGTCCCACCAATCGCGCCGCGCCGAC
>JAYUXQ010000941.1:0-8202 GCA_043752905.1 Nannocystis sp.
CTTCGCCCGTCGCGCCTGACCACACGCCCACCGGAGTCACGATGACCGAATCGCACGCAGAAGAATTGCTCCCGCCGACGCCCACGACATCTACCCCGCGCTCGCGCGTCTACGCGACGAGCAGCCGGTGGACTGGTGCTCGTGGTGGGGCGGCTGGGTCGTCACCCGCCACGCCTCAGCACCGGTCCGCACTACTGCGTTGGCGCCGCGCTCGGCCGCGCCGAGGCGCAGATCGCCGTGGGAACCCTCCTGCGCCGCTTCCCCACGATCTCGCTGGCCCACGGCGCCGAGCGCAGTGACAACGTGACCCTCCGCGGCTTCACCCGCCTCCCGGTCCTCCTCGGGCCCGAGTCCTGGGCTGTCCCCGAGGACAGGATCTCCGCGCCCGCCGCGACCTGTCCGCGAGGACAGGCGGACGCGCCCCCGGACCCCCGCCCGGCCTGACCTGTCCGCGGGGACAGCCAGCGCCGCGACACCGTGACCTGTCCGTCAGGACAGGTGGCCCCGCGCGGTGCCCCGGTCCGCCCCGAGCTGTCCGTGAGGACAGCCTCCGCCACGCGCGGCCGCGCCCCCGCCGTACGCGCCGGGAAGTCGCCGGATCGCCGATCGCGTGATAGCTTGCCGGCGTGCGTCGTCCCGGCACCGCCCAGCTCGAGCTGCCGCTCCTGGCCCAGGCCCCGGCGCCACCCGGGCCCGCCCCGCAGCCCGCGACCGCCTGCGCCGGCTGCGGATGGTATTGCGAAACAACGCCCGCCTGCCCGGCCTGCGGCGCCGCGGTCCTCTCCGTCCCCACCTCCCCCTCCGTGACCGGCCCGCGGCTGCCACCCCTGCGCCGCGCTCGCCGGGAGTCGCCGTGAGTCGCTACGAGCACGTCAGCCTCGCCCCCCTCGCCCGCGACGAGCTCGCCGCGGGCCTCGCCGAGCTCGGCCTGATCCCCACCTGGGCCGACCCTGCCGTCGGCCTGATGCTCGCCGGCAGCCTCGAGTGCGCCGGCGAGCCCGTCGACGTCCGTCTACCCGCCGGCACCCTCGGGGCCATCGAGGACTTCGGCTTCCTGCTGACCGCGAACGGGCTCGCCCTCGTGTGCGGCGAGCTCGACCGCAACCTGCTCGCGCGCCGGCTCGTCACCCCCCTGGTCGCCGCGGTCGCCACCGCGCGCGCGCGCCACTTCGCGTCCGCGGCCGGCCTCGAGCTCGAGGAGCAGGTCGAGGTCGACGGCACCCGGCGCCTGCGCCTCCACCCCCGCCGGTAACTCCACCCGGGCCCCCGCGTTGTGCTCCTGGCGACGCCGCAGCGGATGCTCGCGCCCGCGACCGGTCCAAACCGCCGCGGCTGCCGTACGCTGCTCAGGTCGCAAGGGGTCCCCATGTCCAAGCCTTCGAACAGTCCCGAGGTCCAGGCGTCGCTCAGCCGGCGCAGCTTCATCAGCCGCGCCGCGTCCGGCACAGTGGTCGCCGCGATGGGCGGCAGCCTCCTCTACGTGCTCAACGACCGGCTGACCCGCGAGGCCCAGGCGATGTCGACGTCGGACGGTCGCCCGCGCCTCCCGCCCGGCCAGCGCGTGCTCGAGGCCTTGCGCCCGATGGGCGGCACCCCCGGCTCGCCGAGCGTCGCCGACTTTCGCCTGCAGATCCACGGCGAGGTCGACAAGCCGATCACCCTCGACTGGGCCGCGCTGCTCGGCCAGCCGCAGACCGAGCAGGCGCTCGACGTGCACTGCGTCACCGGGTGGTCGCTGCTCGGTGCGAGCTGGAAGGGCGTGCGCCTCAAGGACCTCGCCGCGCTCGTCGGCGTCCAGAAGACCGCCCGCCACGTCATCTTCGAGGCCGCCCACGGCTACACCGCCAACGTCCGCCTGTCCGAGGCGCTCGCCCCCGACGTCCTGATCGCCCACCGCCACGAGGACAAGCCGCTCGCCCGCCCGCACGGCGCCCCCGTCCGCGCCGTCGTCCCCAGCCTCTACTTCTGGAAGTCGCCCAAGTACCTGACCGGCATCAAGTTCGTCGCCCGCGACGAGCCCGGCTACTGGGAGACCCGCGGCTATCACAACCACGCCGACCCCTGGACCGAAGAGCGCTACAGTTGAGCCCCATGGCTGACCCAAAGGACAGGCCCCCGCAGGCTCCCGCATCCTCCGCATTCTCTGCATCATCCGCATCCTCTGCATCACCCGCATCAGCGCGCCGCCGCACCACCATGACCCGCCTGCGCCCGTGGCTGCGGGCGCTGCATCGTGACATCGGCTACGTCGCCGTCGGCCTGACCTTCGTCTATGCGCTGTCGGGCCTCGCGGTCAATCACATCGCCGACTGGGACCCCAACTTCGTCAACTACGAGGCCACGCACCAGCTCGCCCTCCCGCTCCCCACCGACGACCAGGCGATCGCCGACACCCTCCTGCGCGAGCTCGCCGTCACCGACAAGCCGACCGAGGTCTATCGAAGTGACACCACCGAGGTCTCGGTGCTGCTCGAGGGTCGCACCTTCCACGTCAACACCGAGACCGGCGCCGTGCTCGAGGATGGCCAGCGCCGGCGCTTCCTGATCCGCGTCGCCAACTGGCTGCACCTCAACCGTGGCAAGGCCGCCTGGACCTACATCGCCGACGGTTATGCCGCCTTCCTCCTCATCCTCGCCACCACCGGCATCTTCATGCTCCCGGGCCGCAAGGGTTTCATGGGCCGCGGCGGCATCCTCGTCGCCCTCGGCGTCGCCATCCCCGTCCTCTACGTGACCCTCTCCGGCGGCCCCTGAGCGTAAACCACCACGAAGACTCGCTCGTGCTCGCGTCCGGCAAGTCGGGCCCCTGCTGCGACGACGGCGAGGTCCGCGACTGCTGCTGCTTCGAGTGCGACGCGGGGACCCCCGGACCGCTCATACCACCGCAGCCGGCGTCACCGGATCGAGCCGCTCATGCAGGAACGCGAACACCCGCTGCAGCGCCTGCTCGGTCGGGTGGCCCGCGTCGCGCACGAGGTCGACGGTCAGCACGCTGTGGGCCTCCTTCTTGATGCCGTGCGGGTTACCGGGCCCCGAGTCGATCTCGATCGCCTCGAAGCCCTCGCGCAGCTCCTGCTTCAACGTCTCGAAGCGGGCGCGCGGGACCTTGGCGTCGGCCGTGAAGCACAGGCCGAGCACCTTGTAGCCCTCGCTGTCGACGCGCCGCTTGATCGTCGCCAGCTCCGACGGCGACACCGCCAGCGCGGCAGCCCGCTCCTTGCTGACCGGCAATGGCAGGGCCGGCTGCGACAGCACCGGGGCCATCAGGGCCGGCTCGACCGCCATCGACAGCGCGAAGTTCCCGGTCAGGCACATCCCGATCGCGCCGACGCCCGGACCGCCGAGCTCGCCGTGCAGCTTGCGGGCCAGCGCGCGCAGCCACTCGGTGATCGGGCTCGACTCGTGGGCCGCGAGCAGCTTGAACTCGCGGCTGACGCACAGCTTGGCCATGGTCCCCAGCGCGTAGGGGATCGTGACCGGCTTGCCGGTCACGCCGAACAGCTCCGGCAGCGCGACGCTAAAGCCCTGGCCCGCGAGCATCGTGGCGAAGTCGATGACCCCCGGATGGATCCCCGGCACCTCCGTGATCACGATGACCCCCGGGCCCGCACCCTTGCGGTACACCGTCTTGGTGATGCCGTCGTGCGTGAACTCTTGCTCGTCGAAGCCTGAGATCGCCATGCGCGAAGTCTACCAGGGGCCGCGCACGTCTTGTCAACTTCGTCCGGAGCGGGCAACGTCCCCTCGCCGTGACCTACGAGTTCTACAACACCCTCCACATCGTCGGCATCATCCTCGTGTTCATGGCGCTGGGGGCGGCGCTGCTGCACGCCGGCAACGGCGGTACACGTGAGCACAACCCCTCGCGCAAGCTGGTCTCCGGCCTGCACGGCCTCGGCCTGCTCCTGATCCTCGTCGCCGGCTTCGGCATGCTCGCCACGCGGCAAATGATGGTGAACGGCCTGCCCGGCTTTATCCACCCCAAGCTGCTCGTGTGGCTGCTCCTCGGCGCCGCCCCGGCCCTCATCATGCGCAAGCCCGGCTCCGTCCCCACGCTGTGGGTCGTGTTGCCGCTGCTCGGCGCCGTCGCGGCCTATTTCGGCATCAACCACAGCTAGCCAGCGAGGCGGCTATCTAGCGAGGCGGCCGCCTGCAGACCGCCTGCAGACCGCCTGTAGACCGCCCGCAAACCACTCAGCCCGGACGGCGCTGGGGCATCGCCGCTGGTGCCTTCTTGGTGGCGAACTTGTCGATGCACTTTTGCATGATCGCCTTGGTCTCGTCCTTGAGCTCCGGGCCGGCCCCGTCGAGCGCGTTCTTCTGACAGGCCGCCGTCTTCACGCTGTCCGCCTGGGCGCACTGCACGATCGTCATCGGCAGCGCCTTGTCCTTGCCGCCCGCGTCCCACGCCGCGATCGCCTTGGCGTCGCCGGTCCGCTTGACGAACTCGTCGTGCGCCTTGCCGACCGCCTCGCACGCCGCGACCGGGTCCTTGGGCAGCTTGTCCGGCAACACCGTCAGGCGCTCGAGCTCCGCCGCCACCTTGCTCTTCGCCTCCGCCAGCGCCGCCTCGTCGGCCTCGCGCTTGGCCTTGCGCTCGGCGACCGCCGCCTCGTTCTTGGCGTCCTCCGCCTTCTTGGCCGCCTCGACCTGCTTCTGGTCCGCGCTCGGGCCCTTGGGCTCCCCGCCTCCGCAGGCCAGCAGTGGCACGGCGACGCAGCACACGACGAGGGTTCGCAGCACTTTCCTAACGGGAAGATTTCGCAGCAAGGCCTCACGGTGCCACGGCCATCACGGGGCCGCAAGACCCACCCGCGCCCGCGGACATCGTTTATCGGCCGCACGCTCGCGCTGCCACGCGATGCTACGCTGCCGCCGTGTTCGGATCGCTGCCGCCACCGCCTCGCCGCCACGTCCCGGCCGATCTCGATCTGTGCGACCTCGCGGTCCTGACCTCGTGTCACGACGAGCTCGCCGCGCGCCCGCTCGTCGCTGACGACCCCTGGGCCCTCGAGCAGTGGTTACGCGACTGGAGCGAGCTCGAGTCGTTGATCTCGGAGGAGCAGACGCGCCGCGAGATCGCCGTCACCTGTCACACCGACGACCCCGCGATCGAGGCCGCCTACCTCGACTGGGTCGACCGCGTCGCACCGCACTGCAAGCCGCTGCGCGACCGCCTCGCGCGCCGCCTCGTCAGCCACCCCGGCGCCGCCTCCCTCGATCCTTCGCGCCACCGCTGCCTCCTTCGCGGCCTCGCCAACCAGGTCGACCTCTACCGCGACGCCCTCGTCCCGCTCGAGGCCGAGCAGCAGCGCCTGTGCGCCGAGCATCAAAAATTACGCGGCGGCATGAAGGCCGAGTTCGACGGCGATCTCCGGACGCTCGAGGCGATCGAGGCCGCCGAGGATCACACCGACCCGGCCCGCCGCGAGGCCGCCTGGCGCGCCGTGTCCGACCGCTTCCTCGCCGACAAGCCGGCCCTCGACGACCTCTTCGATCGTCTCCTCATCAATCGCACCGCCCAGACCCGCGCCGCCGGCTTCGCCGACTACCGCGACTATCGCTTCCGCCAGCTGGCCCGCTTCGACTATGGCCCCGCCGACTGCCTCGCCTTCCACGCCGCGATCGAGGCCGCCGTCGTGCCACTCGCGTGCGAGCTGCTGGCACAACGCGCCCGCGAGCTCGGCCGGGCCCAGGTGCGTCCGTGGGACCTGCAGGCCCCGCGCGCCGGCAGACCCGCGCTGCGCCCCTTCGCCGACGTCGACGCGCTGATCGCCGGTTGCACGCAGGTGTTCACCGCCGTCGACCCCGACCTCGGTCATCAGTTCGCCGGCCTCGCCGGCCTCGGTCTCCTCGATCTCATGTCGCGCCCCGGCAAGGCCCCTGGCGGCTATCAGGCCAACCTCGAGGCCTCGGGTCTACCCTTCATCTTCGCCAACGCCGTCGGTCGCCACGAGGACGTCCTGACCCTGCTGCACGAGGGCGGCCACGCCTTCCACGCCCTCGCCTCCGCCGACGACCCGCTGATCTGGAACCGCAGCCCGCCGATGGAGTTCTGCGAGGTCGCCAGCATGGGCATGGAATTGCTGGCGAGCGAACACCTCGGCGCCTTCTATTCGCCCGCCGAGCTGCGCCAGGCGAGCACTCAACAGCTCGAGTCGATCGTCCTGTTCCTCCCCTACATGGCCTGCGTCGACGCCTTCCAGCACTGGCTCTACACCCACCCCGACGACGCCCTGCACGCCCGGGCCCGCGACACGACCTGGCTCGCGCTGCACCGCCGCTTCTTCCCGAGCGTCGACTGGTCCGGCCTCGAGGCCGAGCGCGCCGCCCTGTGGCACCGCAAGCTGCACATCTTCGAGCTCCCCTTTTATTACGTCGAATATGGCATCGCCCAGCTCGGCGCCTTGCAGGTGTTCGCCGGCCACCAGCGCGACCCGGCCGGCACCGTCGCCGCCTATCGCCGCGGCCTCTCGCTCGGCGCGCGCGCTGGCCTGCGCGAGCTGTTCACGGCGGCCGGCCTGCGCTTCGACCTCGGCGAGGAGGCCGTGCGCACCTGCATGGATGTCGTGCGCGGCGGTCTCTGCATGTGACGTGCCACAAGACCTGGCATACTCCGCCCGATGCGCCGTGTGTCAGTCGCCCTCGCCCTCCTCCTCGCCTGTCACCCCACTGCTGTAACGCCCCCCAAAAGCACGTCCGAGCCGCAGCAGCAGCGTGCGGACCCCTTCCAAAATATCCACGTCGATGTCGCCCGCATCAGGACGCACCTCGCGTATCTCGCCGACGACGCGCGCCAGGGTCGGGCGCCCGGCAGCGCGGGTGACCGCGAGTCCGCGCAGCACGTCGAGGCCGCGTATCGCGAGCTCGGCCTGCGCCCCGCGTTCGGCGACGACTACTGCCAGCGCTTCACCGTGATCGACGGCGTCCGTCTGCTCACGAACCAACGCGCGACCCTCGAGCTCGGCACCACCGACACCGCGATCGAGCTCGTCCCCTTCACCACCGCGACCACCGCCGCGGTCACGGCCCCGCTGATCTACATCGGTCACGGCGTCGCCGACGACCCCGCGCTCACGAGGGCGATGAAGGGCGCCATCGTCGTCGCCCGCGCCGGCGCGCCCGACGACCCGCACCTCGATCCCACGCGCACGCGGGCGCAGAGCAAGCTGATCGCCGCGCGCGACCATGGGGCCGTCGGCTTTATCCTCTGGGATCCCGACAGCGACCTCGCCTTCCCCAACCACGGAGAGGCCAACGACCTCAAGCTGCCCGCGGTCGCCGTCGGCAAGGCCGGCACGCCCGCGTTGCTCGCCGCGTTCGGCGTGCGCACCTCTGCCGCGACCGACATTCACCACGGCCTCGTCCCCGGCAAGCGGGCCCGCCGCAAGGCCTCGATCCACACCCCGGTCGAGCGCGTCGAGCTCGCCACCTGCAACATCGGCGGCGTACTGCCCGGCTCCGGTCCGCGGCGGCTCGTCGTCGGCGCGCACGTCGACCACCTCGGGCTCGGCACCGGCAGCTCGCTCGCGCCGGGGCAACAGGCCGTCCACAACGGCGCCGACGACAACGCCTCCGGCGTCGCCACCATGCTCGCCCTCGCCGCCGCCCTGGCCCGGGTCCCCGCCACCGGGCGCCCCTACACCGTCGAGTTCGTCGCCTTCGGCGCGGAGGAAATGGGCCTGCTCGGCTCGAAGCACTACGTCGCCGGCCTGTCCGCCGACGCCCGCGCCGCGCTCGTCGCCATGTTGAACTTCGACATGGTCGGCCGCCTGCAGGGCGACGCCGTCGTCGTCTCGGGCGTCGGGACCTCCTCCTTATGGAAGGGCCTGCTCGCCGAGGTGGCGAGCCCCCTCGAGGTCCGCCCGAGCGAGGACGGCTTTGGCGCCTCGGACCAGGCCAGCTTTTATGCCGCCGGTCTGCCGGTCCTACATTTCTTTAGCGGCACCCACGCCGACTATCACAAGCCCAGCGACGACCTCGACAGGATCAACTTCCCCGGCGCCGCCGCAATTGGTGATCTCTCCCTGCGTATCATTGGGCGCCTCATGCGCGACCAGCCGAACCTCGACTTCATCAAGGTCGCGACGCCTGCGCCGCGTGCAGGGGGCTTTCGCGTGTCGCTGGGGACCGTGCCGGACTACGGCGCCAAGGCCGACGGTGTCGCCCTCGCGGACGTGCGTCCCGGGGGTCCGGCCGCCG
>JAYUXQ010000942.1:0-3332 GCA_043752905.1 Nannocystis sp.
GGGGCCGCGTGGGCGCGACCGCCGACGCGAGGCGCGAGCGCCTCGAGCCACGGGAGGGCGATCAGGGCGCCGGCGCCACCGAGCATCGTGCGACGAGAGAGGGGCGAGCTGCGCTTCATGCTAGGGGTGCGCTTCATGGTCTGGGTTCTCCTGGGACGACTCGCGGGACTGGGTGGCTCACATCGACGGATCGCCGCGGCGCTGGCGGAACACATCGCTGGTGACGAGGTTGACGACGAGGTCGGCGAAGCGATACTGGCCGGTCTCGAAGCCGGCGACGACCTCGTCGAGGTAGTCGATGTCGGCGACCGTCGCTCCGCGGCCGAGCGCGTAGATGAAGGTCTTGCGGGCGACGCACTTGCTAAAGTCGGGCTCGCTGCTGATCAGGGTCTGCATCTCGAGGCCGTCGGCGAACGGCTTGCCGTTGGGCAGCGTGCCCGACGGGTCGATCGTCAGGCCATTCTCGTCCTCACGCCAGACGCCGAGCGGATCGTAGTGCTCGAGGCCGAAGCCGAGCGGGTCCATCGCCAGGTGACAGCCGGCGCACTTGGGGTCCTTGCGGTGCTGCTCGAGGATCTCGCGCTGGGTCTTGCCGACCAGCGGCTCGAGCTTGGTGTCGACGCCGGGCGGGGGCGGGGGCGGGGTCTGGCATAGCAGGTTCTCCATCACCCACTTGCCGCGCTTGACCACCGAGGTGTGATCCGCGTGCGAGAGCACGGTCATCAGGCCGGCCTTGTTGAGGATGCCCTGGTAGGGCTGGTCGCCGAAGTCGGCCTCGACGAAGTCGGGCCCGAACGCGCCCTCGAGCCCGTAGTGCGCGGCGAGGCGGTCGTCGACGAAAGTTTTGGTGCTGGTCAGCATCTCCAGCATGCTGCGGTCGGCGGCGAAGAAGCTCTCGGCGAACATCCGCAGCTCGGTGCGCATCGAGGCCTTCATGGCGTCGTCCCACTGCGGGTACAGCAGGACGTCCTTGAAGGCGATCTCGACGTTGCGGATCAGCCACCACTGACCGGCGAAGTTGTCGATCAACGCCGCGGCGCGCGGGTCCTCGAGCATGCGCAGCGCCTGCGCCTCGACCTGCTTGGGGTCTTGCAGGAGGCCCTGGTCGGCCGCGGCGCGCAGCTCGTCGTCGGGCATGCTGCTCCACAGGAAGTACGACAGGCGCGAGGCGAGCTCGTGGTCGGTCAGCGGGTGCGGGTCGAGGCCGGTCGGGGTCGGGTCGAGCTCGACGCGGAACACGAAGAAGGGCGAGACGAGCACGGCCTGGAGGGCGACGCGCAGGCCGGCGTCGAAGTCCTCGCCGGCGGCCTTGGCCTCGGCGATGAACTGGTAGAGGCGCGTGACCTCGTCCTCGGTGACGGGGCGCCGCCACGCGCGACCCGCGAAGGCCGAGAGGATCTTCCGGCCGCAGGCCTCCTCGCCGTCGACGACGGGGTCGCAGATCATGATGCGCGTGCGCTGCTCGTTATCGCCCGCGACGAGGTCGAGCGGGCCCTCGACGGTGAAGTAGTCGACCAGCAAGTTGCGGTCGGCCATCAGGTCGGCGTCGTAGAAGTCGTTGGTAAACTCGACGGCGAACTTGTGCACGCCGGCCTTGGCGGTGACCTCGATCTCGTAGATCTTGGCGGCGTTGTCGACCGCGTCGGTGTCGATCATCAACACGGGCACTTGATCGATCGTGAGGTTGGCGTGCGGGAGGTCGGGGCCGGCCTGCTGGCCCCAGATGCGCGCGCGGAACAGGTACTTGCCGTCGTAGGGCAGGTCGAGCGTCGAGTAGACCTCGCCGTTGGAGAACAGGTTCCAGGCGTCGCCCGACTGCTGCCCGACGGTGGCGACCGCGGTCTCGGCCTCGACCTGGAACTTGATCGGCTCGGTGATCGGCAGCGCCATCGCCTCGCTGATCAGGCCGTCGGCGGCGCGCTCGTACAGCTCGGCCTGCAACGGCGAGGTGCTGAGCACGTCGGCGATGTTGTCGAAGCCGAGGCCGAAGTCGTCCGCCGGGAACGCGCTCGACGGGGTCTGCTGGGTGCCGAGCAGGTCGCGGACGGTGTTGTTGTACTCGGTGCGGTTGAGCCGGTGGACGGTGACGCGGCCGGGATCGGGCCCCTCGGGCACGCCGCCGCTGTCGTCACTGGCGGTACCGTCGTCGGCCGCGGTGCCGTCCGAGGTCGGCGTGGTGGTCGTGACCGGATCCTCGGTGGCCGAACCCGCCTCGGTCGCGGGACCGTCGGTTTCGGTCCCGGTCGCCGCGGTGCCGCCGTAACAGCCGAACGCGAGCACCGATAGCACGGACAGCGCGACGCCACGGAACAGCGGTTCCGGGCGCCGAAGGAGGTTGCCGAGTTCCAGGGAAGAGACCATCACAATGGTTATCGAGAAGACGCCGCGAGCTGTCAACGGTCGGCGCTCGCCCCCATGGGCCTGATCGCGCGGGTTTGCGTGGGGGGGGCCGTGACGCCGCCATGGAAGTCGCGGGGCGCGCGAGTGACTGTCTTTTGTGCCATGGCATCGAGCGCCCGGCACTTGAGCGGTCGATCGCCGACGCGTAGTCTGAAGACGACATGACTGTCGTCAATTCGACGCGCGCATGGTGGGTTCCGGCGCTCGTGGTGGGCCTCACGGGTGGTTGTCTGATCGTCAAGGTCGACACCAGTGATTCGCTGACGGACGTGTCGCTCAGCGACATCCTCACCGATGGTTTCACGCTGACCTCTGCACCGACCGATACGCTCCCGACGGATCCGAGCACGGACAGCACGATCCCGACGGGGACCGAGACCGAGACCACGAACGCGACGGACACGGACCCGACGGAGACCACGATCTCACCGGCCATCTGTGGCGACGGGTCGATCGACGCCGGCGAGTCGTGCGACGACGGCAACCAGAGCAACGACGACGACTGTCTCGGTTCCTGCGAGGTGGCGGTCTGCGGCGATGGCTTCGTGCACACGGGTGTCGAGGCGTGCGACGACGGCAACCAGATCTCGGGCGACGGCTGCGAGCCCGGCTGCGGCTTCGGCGAGTGCGGCGACGGCGTCTTGCAGCCGAACGAGGCCTGCGACGACGGCAACAACAGCAACACCGACGACTGCCTGGCGACCTGCCAGGTGGCGGTCTGCGGCGACGGCTTCGTGAATCCCGGGTTCGAGGGCTGCGACGACGGCAACGCGGTCGAGACCGACGCGTGTCGCAACACCTGCGTCGCCGCGGTGTGTGGCGACGGGGTCGTGCAGGCGGGCGTCGAGCAGTGCGACGACGGCAACGCGGTGCCCGGCGACGGCTGCGATCAATGCGTCGCGGGCGATCTTCCGGCCGAGTGTCAGGGGATC
>JAYUXQ010000943.1:0-3330 GCA_043752905.1 Nannocystis sp.
GATGTCGAGCTCGACGAGGTCGATCTCCGGGCCGGCCGGTTTTTTTGATGGGGAGTCCGCGGTGGCGGTCGGCGGGGCGCTGGCGGGGTGACAGGCGGACAGAACCAGGGCAAACAGGGGGAGCAGGCGCATCCGGCCGCAGTGTAACGCGGACCGCCGGGGGCGCCCGGGTCGGAGCCTGGATGTGCACGCGGAGCCGGAGGGCGCGGTGGTATATAAGGGCCGGTGTCGTCCGCTGCTCCGTCGCTGCGCCCTGCGGGCTGGCTCTGGCTCGCCGCGATGGCGGTCGGGCCGGGGCTGGCGCTGTGGGTGGTGTGTCAGGCGGATGCCGGGGCGGTGGTGCTGCGCGATGAGGTGGGCAGTCGCGGCGGGGCCGCGCTGTGGGCGGGGGTCAGTGCGGCGCTGCTGGCGGGTGTAATCGCGGTGTATGGGCGCTGGCGGGCGCCGGGCGGTGGTCGTGGGGTCGTGCTCGCGGAGGTGGTCGCTGGCGGGCGCTGGCTGGCGTTGCTGCCCCTGTGGCCGCTGCTGTGCTTCGAGCCGATGGGGGTCTCTGGAGGGGTGGCGCCGGCGCTGGTGGTCGTGCTCGGCGGGGTGGTCGCGTGGTCGGTGTATGGCGCTCGGGACATGTCGTCGGGGACATGGCGCAGAGTGCAGTGGTCGGGGTCGCCGGTGGTATGTGGGCTGGCGCTGGGGGTCGCGGGGGTGGGGGTGCTGGTGCGGTTGTCGGAGCTGGCGCTGCTGCGGCATCAGGCGCTGGTGACCCGGGTGTTCGACCTCGGCATCTATGATAATTTGATGTGGAATACGATGCACGGGCGGCTGCTGGCGTGCGGGTTCGTGAGAGGCGGGAGCCACGTGACGGCGCACGTCGACCCATTAATGGTGTTGTTGACGCCGATCTATGGGCTGAGTCCGGGGCCGGAGATCTTGTTGGTGGTGCAGGCGGCTGCGGTGCTGTCGGGGGTGGTGCCGGTGTATCTGCTGGCATCGAGGACACTCGGGCGGCCGTGGCTGTCGCTGGTGCTCGGGCTCGCGTATCTGCTGCATCCGTCGGTGCACGGGACGATCTTGTTTGATGTTCACTCGCTGGCTTTCGCGGCTCCGCTGTGCCTGTGGGCGCTGTATTTTTTGGAGTGTGGGGCGATCCGGCGTTATGCATGGATGATCGCGCTGTTGCTGGTGACGCGTGAGGATGTCGCGCTGCTGGTGGGTGGGATCGGGCTGTATGCGGTGCTGGGCGGCGGGCGGCGGCGGCTCGGGGTAGCGACGATCGCGGCGGCGGTGGTTTATTTTGTGATGGTGAAGCTGTTCGTGCAATTCACGCCGTATCAATATGCGCGTCGATATGCCGCGTTCTTGCCGGAGGAGGGCGGAGGCTTCGCGGCGGTGGGGGCCTCCGTGCTCAGTAACCCGGCACACGCGCTGTACGAGGCGGTGGCGCTGCGTAAGCTGGTGTTCCTGGGGGTGATGCTGGCGCCGCTGCTGCTGACGCCGGTGCTGGCGGGGTCGCTGTGGTGGACCTTCGCGTTCGGGCTGGCGTTCACGCTGCTGGCGAGTAATACGATGAACTATTTCGCGCTGTCACATCACACGGTGATGCTGTTCCCGGTGTTCTTCGCGGCGGTGCCGGCGGGCATCGAGCGGGCGTCGAAGATCGTCGAAAGGCTCGGGGGAGACCGTGAGCGTGCGGTGCGGGCGCTCGGGGTCGGGGTGCTGGTGGCGAGTATGCTGGCCACGCAGCGCATGGGGGCGCTTATTAATAATGGTAGCTTCGCCGGATTGCCGCACGCTGTGCCGTACGCGCTCGATGATGCGATGCGGGGGCGGCTGCAGTGGTTGCGTGCGGTCGCGGCCGGGTTGCCGCGCGAGGCGTCGGTGGCGGTCAGCAATGGCGTCGGGGCGCACTTCTCGACGCGGGACAACGTGTTCCTCTATCCCGAGGTCAAGGACGCGGATTATCTGGTGCTGTACCGCCTGGACCTGCACCCGAAGGGCGGGGCGATGAACGTGGGGGCGCTCGAGCGTCGCGGGTACACGCTGATCGATCGCCACGAGGACGAGATCTTCGTGCTGCGGCGCGCTGTTCCGGGGCCCTGAGGGCTCAGATGCCCATGCGGGTCAGGGCCTCGACGACGCCGCGCAGGGTGGCGGCGAGGGTCGGGTGCTCGACCTCGAGGATCCGCGCGGACTCGGCGAGCTGACCGGTGCTGACGCTGGCGTCGGGCGTGGGGTCGGTCGCGGCAGCAGGTGGAATACCGTCGCGGGATCGGAGCTTGGCGGCGATGTCCTGCAGGGCACCCGCGAGCATGCGGCGGACCTCGGGGTCCGCCGACTCGACGGTGCCGAGCTCGGCGTGCAATGCGGCGAGCGTCTCGCGGAGTTTCTGGACGTCTTCGGGCATGTCGCCAGGGTACCACGGGTGAGAAAAATGTCGCGGCTCCGTCTATTGCGCACACTGTTCGGCTTACGGTCAAGGTCGGGACGCGCGCAAGCTCGGTGCGATGTCACCTGCCCGGCTTGGACGCTTCGCGGCGCCCGGCGATCTGCACGCCGAGGACGAGCGCCTGGAGTGCGTACTGAGCTGGCTCTCGGGACAGCAGGTCGACGTCCTGCTCTCGGTCGGCGATACAGGCGAATGCGCTTGCGGCCGTGGACCTGAAAAAACAAGATATTGGAGGTATCGTGATGCAGGGTGGTGTCGATCGTCGGGGTGGATCTCGCGGGTTGTCGTCGTCGCTACCAGCGGTCGAGGTGCCCCTCACGCCGGGCGCACCACGTCACACCTCGAGGTGCGATACTGCCATTGTCCATCCTCTGCGCACACGGCGCACGCGGCGGCGTGGAGCGCAAGATCTGTTCGGTCACCCAGGAGTTCGGGCGGGCCGCGGACCGGGGGTCGAAGATGAGCCCGGCATTTGCCGGCCTGGGTGCCGTCACGCGGTGAAGTGCGGTTTTCTCCGCGGTGTACGCCCAGGCATGAGTAAACGGCGCTCCGCCTGGTGGGATGCTCTGGAGCCCTCGCGCATGAAGAGTGTGTGATTCGCCGCGGCCCGCCATGGAGTTCCCGGACACCTGGGCACCTGCCAGCACCGGACTTGACCGCCGACCCCTTGCGAGGAGGGACGCTGGTCGCCAACCGCTTCGAGGTCCTGGAGCGCGCCGGGGAGGGCGGGATGGGGACGGTGTACCGCGCGCTCGACACAGCGAACGGCGCACTGGTGGCATTGAAGGTGCTCACGGCGGGTGGTGCGAGCGAGATGGCTCGCTTCGAGCGAGAGTCGGCGATCCTCGCCGACCTCTGGCACCCGTCGATCGTCCGCTACGTCGCGC
>JAYUXQ010000944.1:0-3329 GCA_043752905.1 Nannocystis sp.
GACCGCGACTGGCCGGTGGGCTCCGAGGAGCGCTGCGACGCGGCGGACCTGATCCTGCTCGGCGCGGTCGGCTGGCCGTCGCCGACGGGCGCGGGGCCGGTGCTGATGAAGGATGGCAAGATGGCAGGCTTCTCGCCGGTCATCGGCAACCGCACGCGGCTCAACCTGTACGCCAACGTGCGCCCGGTGAAGCTGTACGAGGGCGTGCAGCACCGGATCCACGGCGCCAACAAGCTGGTGTGGCAGCCGGGCCTGGTCGACATGGTGATGATCCGCGAGAACACCGAGGGCCTGTACACGCCGGCCGGCGGCAAGCTGGCGCCGGGTGGCCGCACGGACGTGGCGATCGACACGCGCGTCATCACGCGCCGCGGCAGCGAGCAGGTGATCCGTCACGCGTTCGAGCTGTGCCGGCGCCGCAACAAGGGCGCCCCCAAGGATGGGAAGCTGCGCGTCACGCAGCTGGTCAAGGACAACGTGCTGCACGGCTGCCAGCTGTTCTCTGAGGTCTTTTACGAGGTCGGCGAGGAGTACCCGGAGATCGAGAAGGACTCGGCGATCATCGACGCGTTCACGCAGTGGCTCATTGGTCAGCCCGAATACTACGACGTGGTCGTGACGACCAACATGTTCGGCGACATCGTCACCGACCTGGCGTCGGTGCTCCAGGGCGGGATGGGCATGGCGGTCGGCGCCAACATCGGCAAGGGGCACGGCATGTTCGAGCCGATCCACGGCAGCGCGCCCAAGCACGCGGGCAAGGACAAGGTCAACCCGATCGCCATGATCCTCGCCGTCAAGGAGGGCCTCGAGTGGCTCGGCGGCGAGAAGAATGACGAGCGCCTCGGCCGGGGCGCCCGCGCGATCGAGGCGGCCGTCATCGAGCTGCTCAAGCTCGGCGCGCCGCTCACCTACGACCTCGTCGGCGAGGCGAGGGCGGCCAGGGCCTCCGAGGTCGGCCAGTGGCTCGCAGAGGGCGCGCTGCGCCACCTCGGCGCGCAAGCCCAGGCGTGAGGCGATGACGTGACCGGCCTGTCCGCGAGGACAGGTCGGGTAAATCTTCGTTCTGCGACCCCTCTGAGAGTTCGCGGGTGGTCACTCGGTGCTGGCTTGGATCACGTCATCGGGGATCAGCTTGCTGACCGGGCCGGTGCACACGAGCCATAGCTGGTGGGCGGCGCGCGTGGCCGCGATGTGCATGAGGTGGCGTGATTCGATCACCTCGGGGTAGCTCTGCGTGGTCGGGTCGAGGATGACGACATAGTCGAACTCGAGGCCCTTGACCTGGCGGACGTCGGTGACGTCGATGCCGGCGGTGAAGCTGAAGTCCTGGCGACTGACGCGGCGCAGCTTGGGGACCTCGGCGATCAGCAGGGCGTCGTGGTACACGTCGGCCTGCTGGGGGTAGCGGGAGATGAGCGCGACGCTGGCGGTCGGCTCGCGCTGCATGAGGTTGCGCAGGGCCTCGGCGAGGAAGGCGACGGCCTCGCCGGTGTCGCCGAACGCGTAGAAGCCGACAGGGGCGCCCTCGCGGGCGATGAGCTGCTCGTCGGGGTTGTGCAGCGGGCCGAGGACATGGCGCGAGAGATCCATGACCTGGCGGGTGGAGCGGTAGCTGATCTTGAGCGGCTGGATGGCGACGTGCGGGAGGCCGGCGTCGCGCAGCAGCTCGGGCCAGTCGGTGAAGCCGTTGTCGAAGATCATCTTCTGGGCGCGGTCGCCCGAGATCGTGACGCTCTGGCCCTCGGTGACGCAATCGAGGAGCACGCGCACCTCGAGCGGCGCGAGGTCCTGGGCCTCGTCGATGACGATGTGCTCGTACTCGAAGCGCTTGCCGCCGACGAAGATGCCGCCGTACTTGAGCTGGATGAGGCGCAGCAAGATCGCGTCGTCCTCGGCGTCGAGGCCGAGGTGGGCGGGCAGGTGACGCGGACGCACGGGCTCGGCGTCCGGGGACTCGTCGTCGCGCTCGCCCCTGGGCGGACGCGGCTCGTGGTCGAGGTCGGGGACGCCGCGGCTGCTGCTGTCGTCCTCGGGCTCCTCGCGGTCGCCGCCGCGCGCTGCGGGGACCTCGGCGTCGAGCTCGTGCTTGGCGGCGCACCAGCCGACGATCGAGGCGATGTCGGTGTCGCTGAAGTCACCCTGGCCGTGCTCCTTGATCGCGGCGCGGATGACCGAGCCGTCGGTCATCAGCTCGATGTAGTCGTCGGAGACGTCGCGGGCGGTGCTCCGGGAGGCGCGCAGGACGGTCTCGGCGGCGGCGCGGGTGGCGGGCGGGACGTTGGGGTCGGTGCGCACGGCCTCGAGGGTGCGGTCGACGCGAAACACCGGCGGGAGGCGAGCGTGGCGGTTCCACAGGGCGAGCACGGCGTCGCGTCCCGGGCGGCCCTCGAGGCGGTCGCCGAGCGAGGCGCGGGTGCTCTCCTGCTGCTCGGCGACGTGGGCCTCGAGCATCTTGATCATCACCGGGTGCTTCTTGAAGCGGCTGACGGGGTCGGGGGTGCCGTCGACGTGGGAGATCGGGAGGCGCAGCTTGAGCTTGCGCAGCAGCACGGTGCTCCAGCGGCGATAGGTGGTGACCGGCACGCCCTCGATGCCGAGCGAGGGGAGCACGTGGCGGATGTACTCGACCAGGGCCTCGTTGAAGACCATGATCAGCATCTTCGTGGGGGCGAAGCGGCGCTTGTCCTGGAACGTGAGGTAGGCGACGCGGTGCAGGGCGACGGTCGTCTTGCCCGAGCCGGCGCCGCCCTGGATCAGCACGATGCCGGACTCTGGTTGCGTGATGAGGCCGAACTGCTCGCGGTCGATCAGCGCGGTGATCTCCTGGAGGTGCTTGTCGGCCCTGGGCTCGTCGCTGTCGCCGTGGACGCCGAGCTGGCCAGTCGGCACGCGTACGGCCGTGCCGACGCCCCCCTCGAGCGAGGGCTTGGCGGCCCCGACGGCGTCGTGCCAGCGACCCTGGCGGTCGCACACGTATGCCCCCTGCGGGGCGGTGACGCGGCGCAGCTGGGCGTCCGTGATGCCGACGGAGCGGCGGATGAGCACGCGGCCCTCGAGGCTGCGAGCGTCGAACTCCTCCTCGTACTCGTCCTCCTCGTCGTAGCGGTAGTAGAGGCGCGAGACCGGGGCGTTGCGCCAGTCGACGATCGAGAGGCCGTCGCCGTCGTCGAGCAGGGTGCGCTTACCCACCAATACGTCGCGCTGACGCGAGGACCGGGCCTCGCGTAGCCGCAGGTGGCCGAAGTACGGGTTCTTGGGGTCGACGGGGGCGTCGCGGCCCTGGCCGCGGGTGCGGCTCAGGGCGGCGACCTGATGCATCTGCTCGA
>JAYUXQ010000945.1:0-8189 GCA_043752905.1 Nannocystis sp.
GCCGACCGGGTCACCCGCGAGCTCCGCCCACGCCGTCGCCAGCGGCACGTGCTGGACCCGACCGTGGACCCCGCGGCCGCGACCGTGCGTCACCAGCAGCGCGAACGGGTGCCGGACGTCACCCGGCTGTTCCGCGAGGTGAAAATACAGGCGGCCCAGCTCCGGGTCGGCCCCGTGTCGACGCAAAAACTCGTCGGCGTCGGCCACCGTCCGCAGCCCCGCGGCCACCGCCTCGGCGACCACCCGCCACGCACCGGCGAGGCCCGCTTCACGGAGCCGGCTGCGTCCGGCCATCGCGGGCGCCGCCGCGAGCAGGGCCGCGAGCTCCCCGCTGTCCGGGATCACCTGGCCCTCGTCGCCCGGCGCCGCGGCTGCCTTGCGCACGACACGAAGCGCGAGCTCGCGACCGAACGCGAGGTCGGGCGTCGCAGGGCTCGAAGTCCCCTCGGCCAGACGGAGCAGCTGCTCGCCGACCCGGGCCTCCCCGGTATAGAGCTTGAAGGTGGGGAATCTATCGACCCGCTGTCCAGGCAGCAGCGCGACGAGGTGGCCCTCGCGGGTGACCCCGAGCGCGGCGGGCAGCGGTGAAGGTGGTGTGCCGTCCATGGCGAAGCGACGCGCGATATAGCACGCCGAAGGCCGCGGTGCACCCGTGACCCATAACTTCGGCGACCGTGAGGCAATGCCCGTGTGGTGGTCACTCCCTGTTCGTGGTCCACGAGGACGGCCGCTCCAGCGAGACCTCGCACGAGGGCTGCTACATGGCTCGCCCCGGTCAGGGCCCCCCGGCCCCCCGCCGTCGAGGCCGACCGCCTCGGCTGGGAGGACCTCGCCCGCCCACGGTCGCCTGTATCCCTGCCCGCCCGGCTGGTGCGACGACGAGGACGATTAGCCGACCTGCACTTTCGGACCTGTCTGAAAGGCCATAGACTGACAGCGTTCGCTGTTCGACCGCACACACCCATACATTTGCGCGGCGAGAGGGCGACGCCGACCCGCCACGATACACCGATGACGCCGGCAGTGATACGCAACCCGGCGCGCGTCTGAACCACCCAAATGATATCCTCCCCGTCCTCGAACTCGACCATGAGACCATGAGACCATGAGACCATGAGACTGACCGGCGCGATGCGTCATGCGTCATGCGTCATGCGTCATGCGCAGGGATCGTAGTATCATAGCAGTTTGGCTCGCCCCGACGGCACCGCTGCACCGGGTCCGTGATCGTACGAGACACGATCAGGGAGTCTCACAGCGACTGCGCGGTGTACGCCTCCGGGCGGGCTCCTCGTTTGCGTGACCGGCCGGAGCAACCGGCGGCCGCCTCGCGCCGGACTGTATCGCGGCGCGTGGGCGATCCAGTGTAGACTGCGGCAGGTTTCCATGCGGCTCACCGACTTCATCCGACACAATCACGACGGCATCATCAAGGAGTGGGTGGAGTTCGCGAGCACGCTCCTGCCGTGGGCCAAGGGCATGACGGAGCAGGTCTTGCGAGACCACGCCGAGGAGCTGCTCACCGCCGTCGTCGCCGACATGGAGGAGCCGCAGAGCGAGCCTGAGCGCTCCGCGAAGTCCCAGGGTCTCACGGCGGGGGGGTCGCTGGCCCGCGTGGGGCAGAAGCACGCGGTCCAGCGGCTGTCGACCGGCTTCAACCTCGACCAGCTGGTCTCGGAGTATCGCGCGCTACGAGCGAGCATTCTCCGGTTATGGGCGAAGGATCAGGGGGACGAGCAGAGCGACGTGACTCGCTTCAACGAGGCGATCGACGAGAGTCTCACCGAGTCGACCGTCCGCTACTCGGAGATGCTCGATCACACCCGCGAGCAATTCCTGGCCATCCTCGGTCACGACCTGCGTAACCCGCTCGGCGCGATCGTCACCGGGGCGACCCTCCTGACGATCTCGGACAATATCGGCGACAAACAGATCAAGGTCGCGGCCCGCATCCTCAACAGCGCCAATCGGATGACGCGAATGGTCAGCGACCTGCTCGACCTGACCCGCACCCGCCTGGGGGCCGGCATCCCGATCACGCCGAGGACAATGGACCTGGCGCCGGTATGCGAGCAGGTGCTCCTGGAGCTCGAGGCCGTCCACCCCGAACGCCGCCTGCGCGTCGACTTGAAGGGCGACCTGGTCGGAGAGTGGGACCATGACCGGCTCACCCAGGTGGTCTCCAACCTGGTCGCCAATGCTCTACAGCACGGTGACGTGCACAGCGCCGTCAGCATCGTCGTCGACGGGACCGGCGCAGAGGTCATGCTCAGCGTCCACAACGAGGGGCGGCGCATCCCGGAGCACGCGATGAAGCAGATCTTCGAGCCGATGACCCGTCAGCCCGCACAGGACGGCGACCGGAACGTCACAGGCCTCGGGCTCGGCCTGTACATCGCGCGGGAGATCGTGACGGCGCACGACGGGGCCATCCACGCGACCTCGACCGACCGCGATGGTACCACCTTCACGGTCAAGCTGCCACGCCACCACCGGCCCGCGCCCTGATCCGCGAGGGGCGTCCCGTCGTCTGTCGGACCTGGCCTTCGGACCAGGTCGGCGCAACGTCGCCACCCCTCCTACACACATAGTTCCTGGCACGACTCAGCCCCGAACAACGCACATTGATCCTCGCCGCCCGATGACGGCCATCATGGACACTGCGAGGCCTACAAGGACGAGGCGGCGCGGATCACATCGCGGAGGCGCGGGGTGCCATCGGGCGCGGTCGAGGCGGATGCACATGGAGCGCCCGCGATCGGTTTGGAGGAAGATGTGGGCCTCAGCCGCACGTCGTCGCAGTCGATCGTGCCGCACACCTTCGCGCGCCTTCGCGCCGGAACGACGTAAACTCGGCGCGGGCGAACCCCGCAGCGAGTTCACGAAGATAAATTCCACCGGCGCGAGACAGACCCACGCGCCGGGGCACACACTGCTGGTACCCCCGTGGTGCTTCGCCTCGAAGAGTACCGACAATGACGCAGCCAGAGCCCTCGACGCCAGTCATCGAACCCTCGTCCGTCATTCACGAGGCGCTGCTCGCCGAGAACGCGGCGCTGCGTGCCCGCGTCAGCCTGATGGACGCCGTCATCGCGGCCGCGCCGACCGTGATGTTCGCCAAGGACATCGAGGGCCGGCTCACCCTCAATAATCCCGCGTACGAGCGGCTCTTCCCACACGTGGAGGGCGGCACGCTCGGCAAGACGGATCATGAGATCATGGGCGGCACCGGGGCGGACGCCGTGCGAGAGAACGACCGGCACGTGCGCGAGGGCGGCGTGCCGGTCGAGTTCGAGGAGGTCGTCCCGACCGTGCACGGCACGCGGTACTACATCTCGATCAAGTTCCCGCTGTTCGGCGCCAGGGGCGTGTGCGTCGGTATCGCCGGCGTCGCCACCGACATCACCGAGCGCAAGCGCGCCGACGAGGACCGCACCGCGCTGCAGCAGCAGATCATCGAGATCCAGCGCGCCACGCTCAGCGAGCTGTCGACCCCGATCATCCCGCTCGCCGACGGCGTGATCGCCATGCCGCTCGTCGGCGCGATCGACAGCGACCGCGCCCGTCAGATCATGCAGGCCCTGCTCGATGGGCTGTCCACCTCGCGCGCCCACACCGCGATCCTCGACATCACAGGCGTACGCGCGGTCGACTCGTACGTCGCCGCCGCGCTGCTCCAGTCGGCCCGCGCCGCCCGCCTGCTCGGCGCCCGCGTCATCATCACCGGCATCCGGCCGGAGGTCGCCCAGGCCCTCGTCCAGCTCGGCACCGACTGGACCGGCATCGAGACCCTCGCCACCCTGCAAGCCGGCGTCGCGCTCGCCCTGTCACGGGCCACCCGCTGACATCGGCCCTCACACTATTCATATCACTCACCTCATTCGCATCTCGCATCTCATTCATATCATCGGGCTGGCTGCGCGGCCAGCCAGGCCTGCACCTCGGCGTGTTCGCGGGCTGATCCTGCCGAGCTCGCGAGGGCTCGCAGCGCCTGCTCGGCGAGCCCTCGGGCCCGCCCCGGCTGCGTCGGTCCGAGCGCGCGCGCGAGGGTGAAGCGAGCCTCCGCGACCTCCTCGGGCTGAACGCCGCTGGCCTCGCGGATCGCCAGGGCGCGCTCGAGGATCGGGACCGCCGTGTCAGCGTTCCCCATCGCGGCATGCGTCGCGCCGAGGCCGTGCAACACGTGCCCGGTGCCCGGATGATCGGCCCCGAGCGAGCCCTCGACGATCGCCAGCGCACGCGTGTATACCCGCAGCGCGTCGTCGTATTGCTCGCGGCTATAATGCACCTCGGCGAGGTTCGCCAGGCCGTTCGCCATCATCGGGTGGTCTTTGTCCAGCTTCCCATAGATCTCGAGGGAGCGCTCGAACAGGCGGATCGCCTCCTCGTGATCGCCGGTGGCGAAGCGGACGGTGCCGAGGTTCGCCAGGCTGTCGGCGACCTGCGGGTGATCGCGGCCCAGCGCCCGCTCCTGCAGCGCGAGGGCCCGCAAGAACAGCCGCCCCGCCTCGACCTGATCGCCGGTCGCCTGATGGACCAGCGCGAGGTTGCTGAGGCCATTGGCGAGCTGCGGATGATCGGCCCCGAGCGCGGACTCCTTGATCTCGATCGCGCGCTTTAGCAGTCGGATCGCCTCGGCGTACGCGCCGGTCGACTCGTGGACCAGCGCCAGGTTGCTCAGCGTCGTCGCCACCTGCGGATGATCGGGCCCGAACGCCTGGTCCTGCAGCACCAGCGCCCTGTTGTACAGACGCGTCGATTCTTCGTATTCGCCGAGCGCATAGCGGACACCCGCGAGGTTGTTGAGGCTGTCGCTCACGCGCGGGTGGCCCGGTCCGAGCGCCCCCTCGCGCAGCGCCAGCGCCTCACCGTACATACGCGCCGCACCGGCATAGTCACCCGTCACATACAACACCCCGCCGAGGTTGTTGCGCAGGTCGGCCTCGGCCAGCGGATGCTCACCCGGCAGCAACGCGAGCTGCAACTGCGAAGATTCGGCCCATACCTTGCCCTCTGCCGGCCGCGACGCCCGGTAACCGACGACATACACGAGGTCGATCGCGCCGGTCAGCGCGAGCAGCGGTGAGCTCGCCTCGCGGGCCGCCGCCAGCGCACGCAAAAGCCCCCGCTCCGCGGCCGCGTAGTCGCCCTTGCGCTCCGCCAGCGTCGCCAGACGCACCTCGGCCTGCGCGAGCATCGGCGCCCACCCCGTCGCACGCGCGGCCACCCGCGCCGCCTCGGCCAACGGCAGCCCCTCCGTATAACGCCCCGCGGCCTCGAGCGAGGCCACCCGCGCCAGCTGGGCCCGCACCGCGACCACCGCCTCGTGCTGCTCGGGTCGCATCATCGGCCGCTCACGCAGGGTCTCCGGCCGCGCGCACGCCTCGACCGACGCGAGCCCGGCCGCCGCCGAGGTCGCGCGCATCAGACCGTCCGCGTTGGTGTCCGCGAGCTCGCGCACGAGCGCGGTGAAGTTCTCACGCGCCTCCGCGAGGCAATCCAGCGCGCGCACCCGCAGGTCGTCGTCCCACCTCCTGTCGACCTCGTACGCGCGACAGCCGGTGACCGCGGCCTCGCGCCACCCCGCCGTCCAGCGGTCGAACCACGGCAGCGTGTGCGCGAGGGTGCTGGCCGCGTGCGGCTTGCCGGTGGCGAGGAACGATCGCTCGAGCGCGACCCGGGCCTCGTCGTTCCAGTCGTCGTCGATCGCCGCGCCCTCGGCCTCGCAGGTCGCCGCTGCCCGCTGCTCGACCGCCGCCACCGCGCCCCAGGCCGCGAGCACCGCGACGACGCTCCCCGTCGCGACCCCGGCGATCCACCGGCGTCGGGTCGGGTCGGCGCGCAGCGCCTGCAACAGCGCGCGGGTGTCGCAATAGCGATCCTCGACCCGCGGTCGCAGCCCCCGCTCGAGCACCCGACGCAGCCACGCCGGCACCTTGCTGCCCGCCGGCGCCGGCGTCAGGTTCCCGCTCGTGACGTTCGCCGCGAGCGGCACCAGCGTCTCGCCGGCGAACGGCGCTTGCCCATACAACGCCTCCCATGCGGTCGCACACAGCGAGAATTGATCGCTGCGCGCGTCGGTCGGCGCGCCGAGGAATTGCTCGCTCGACATGTACGCCGGCGTCCCCATCAGGGCGCCCGTGCGCGTCAGCTCGGCCGACACCGCGTCGTGCCCATGCGTCACGCCCTTCGAGAGAGACGGACGACTCCCGGTCGCCTCACCACCACCGCCGTGCGCGAGCCCGAAGTCCATCACACGCACGCGCCCGTCGGCGCCGATCATGATGTTGTCGGGCTTGATGTCACGATGAATGAGCCCCTTGTCATGGGCCGCCGCGAGCCCGTCGCCGGCCGCGAGGACCACCCGCAGGACCTCGCGCCAGCCCGGCCTGGTCGCCTCCAGCCACGCACCGAACGTCTGCCCATCGACGAATTCCATCGCCAGATACACGCGCTCGCCGACCATCCCGACGTCGTGCACCGCGACCACGTTCGGATGACTCAGCCGCGCCAGCGCCTGCGCCTCGCGTTGCAGCCGCGCATCCGCGTGTTCGCGGGTGAGCTCGCCGTGCAGCACCTTGACCGCGACCTTGCGGTCGAGCAGGTCGTCGTAGCACGCGTATACCACCCCCATCCCGCCGCGGCCGAGCGAGCTCAGCACCGTGAAGCGCCCGATCTGGATCGGGTGCACGCGCCCGGGGAACAGCGCGCGGCGGGTCAGCTGCTTCTCCAGCGGATCGACCGGCCCCGCCGCCCCCGCGGGCGCGAGTGTGGTGCCGTCCATCACGTCCATCATGCCCCCGGGCACGCGACCGCCACGCGATGCCAGAGTCGCGGCGAGGCTGTCGTGCTCGCGGGTCGGAGGACGAGACATCCCGGGGATCAGTGTCCATGACCGGCCGACCAATTGGATTAAATCGTAGCGATCCACGCGATCCACTGGATCAGTCATGCTCGGGATCGCACACCAGCGCGCATCTCCCGTGCGATGAGGCGAAGCGCGGCGAACGCGTATGTGCCGTCGACGGCTGGATCCACCAGGGCCCCGCCTGTGCCGGCATCACGCGCTACAATGCCAGGCGCGGCGAGTACGAGCGGAGATCCGCGCCGCTGGTTATGGCGCCCGCTGGCACGGTCAGCAGTCGTGGAACGGCGTGGCGATCCTCGCCCGCGGCGACGACCCCGCTCGAGCGCCGCCGCGGGCTGCCCGGCGACCCCTCGGACGACCAGAGCCGCTACCTCGAGTGCGCCGCGCACGGCCTGCTCGTCGGTTGCCTGTATCTGCCCAACGGCAACCCGCAGCCCGGCCCCAAGTTCGATGACAAGCTCGCGTGGTTCGAGCGCTTCATCGAACACGCCGCGCCGCTGTGTAGCGGACAATACCCCGTGGTCCTGGCCGGCGATTACAACGTCGTCCCGACCGACCTCGATATCTACGATACGAAGTCCTGGAAGAAGGACGCATTATTACAACCCGAGAGCCGCGCCTGCTTCGCGCGCCTGCTCGGTCAGGGCTGGACCGACGCGCTACGCGCGGTCCACCCCGAACAGATCTTTACCTTCTGGGACTATTTTCGTCAGCACTGGCAGCGCAACTCCGGCCTGCGCATCGATCACCTGCTGCTCAACCCGCACCTCGCCCCGCGCCTGGTCGACGCTGGCGTCGACAGGTGGGTCCGCGACCTCGAGGGTGCCAGCGACCACGCCCCCACGTGGACCACCCTCGATATGGCCTCCACGCAGCCCCGGCCCGCAAAGCCCGCAGCCCCGGCCCCCGCCAGGAAGATCGCGAAAAAGACCGCCGAGGCGCCCGCCAAGGCCCCCGCCACGAAGACCGTCAAGGCCGTCGTCAGGAAGACCACCGGTGCGTCCCCGAAGAAGTCCGCGTCACGCAAGCGGACGTGAGCGGACGCAAGGTCCGGGGCCGCTCCCTGGCGAGCCGCATGGTAAAAGTCCCCGGCTCCGAACGAGCCCGACTTCGCAATGCAGATCCTCGAGCGTCGTACTTACCGCGGTCCCAACGTCTACGCCCACTTCCCGGTGATCCGCTTCACCGTCGATCTCGGCGAGCTCGAGCAGTACCCCTCGGCCACGATCCCCGGCTTCGTCGAGGGCCTGCTCGCCGCGCTCCCCAGCCTCGAGCAACACACCTGCTCGTATGACGACGCGGGCGGCTTCGTCCGCCGGCT
>JAYUXQ010000946.1:0-8177 GCA_043752905.1 Nannocystis sp.
CGAGCTGCACAACACGATCGCCTGCGAAGATGGCCTCAAGTTCGCCATCCGCGAGGGCGGCAAGACCGTCGGCGCCGGCGTCGTCACCAAGATCATCGAGTAGCGCTCGCGCTCTCTACCGAACGGACCAATCCACGTGGACAGCCTCAAGATCCGCATCAGGCTCAAAGCCTTCGACCACAAGCTACTCGACCAGTCAGCAGGCGAGATCGCCGAGACCGCGCGCCGTACCGGTGCGACCGTCGCGGGCCCGATCCCCCTTCCGACCAAGATCAACAAGTACACCGTCTTGCGCGGACCCTTCATCGATAAGAAGTCGCGCGAGCAGTTCGAGATCCGTACGCACAAGCGGCTCCTCGACATCCTCGAACCGAACAAGCAGACCCTCGACGCGCTCATGAAGCTGGACCTCTCGGCCGGCGTGGACGTCGAGATCAAGACCTGAGACCAAAGCCATGGCCAAGCTCAACGTCATCGACCTGGCAGGCGCCAGCCTCGGCGAGATCGAAGTCTCCGACGAGGTGTTCGCCGTCACGGTCAAGGAACACCTGCTGTGGGAGGTCGTCCGCCACCAGCGGGCTGCCCGCCGCGCCGGCACCCACAGCACCAAGACCCGCGCCGAGATCCACATCACCGGCAAGAAGATGACCAAGCAGAAGGGCACCGGCGGCGCACGCCACGGCTCCCGTCGCGCCAACATCTTCAGGGGTGGTGGGCAGACCCACGGTCCGCGTCCGCACAAGTACATCCTCAACGTCAACAAGAAGGCGATGGCGGGTGCGCTGCGCTCCGCGCTGACGGTTCGCGCGTCCAAGGGTGACCTCATCGTCGTCCGCGACATGACCCTCCCGGAGATCAAGACCAAGGCCCTGTTCCAGGCCCTCGGCAAGCTCCAGGCGCCCAAGTCTCTCCTGGTCGACAGCGGCGACAACAAGAACCTGCGCATCAGCGCGCAGAACCTCGCCGCCTCGAGCTTCCTCGATATCCGCGGCCTCAACGTCTACGACATCCTGCGCTTCCCCAAGCTGCTGATCTCGGAGACCTCGCTGCGCACCATTGAGGCGCGCCTCAACAAGTCTTCCAAGACGAGCG
Source organism: Nannocystis sp. (assembly GCA_043752905.1). Lineage (GTDB taxonomy): Bacteria > Myxococcota_A > Polyangia > Nannocystales > Nannocystaceae > Nannocystis. The sequence goes on from JAYUXQ010000946.1 coordinate 1,093, forward strand.
CCGAGGAGGCATCGGTATGACCCCGCAGCAGATCATCGTCCGCCCGGTCGTGACCGAGAAGTCCACCGACCTTCAAGCGCAGCACAACAAGTACGTCTTCGAGGTCACCAAGAAGGCCAACAAGATCGAGATCCGCAAGGCCGTCGAGATGGTCTTCGGGGTCCGCGTCAACAACGTGCGCACCATGGTCGTTCGCGGCGATGTTCGCCGCGTCGGCCGCTTCTTCGGGCGCAAGCCCTTCTGGAAGAAGGCGATCGTCACCCTCAACGCGGGCGACTCGATCGACTTCTACGGCGAGCAGCCTGATACGTCGGCCAAATCGGCCTCCGACAAGGGCTAAACCCGCTTTTACGCTGGAGTAGGATCGTCATGGGCATCAAGATCTATAGGCCGACCTCCCCGGGTCGCCGCGGGATGAGCACCAATGAGCATACGGCTGTCACCACCGACACGCCGCACCGCCCGCTGGTGAAGCACCGCCACGACCACGCCGGGCACAACAACCACGGCCGTATCACCTCGCGCTTCCGCGGCGGCGGTCACAAGCGGTCGTACCGCACGATCGACTTCAAGCGCGACAACTTCGGCATCCCCGGCAAGGTCGCGACGATCGAGTACGACCCGTACCGCACGAGCTTCATCGCGCTGGTGCACTACGCCGACGGCGACAAGCGCTACATCCTCGCCCCCGAGGGCCTGAGCGTCGGCGACGTGGTCGTCAGCGACCAAGGTGCCGACATCAAGCCGGGCAACAGCCTGCCGCTCAAGGTCATCCCGGTCGGTACGGTCGTCCACAACATCGAGATCAAGATCGGCCGTGGCGGCCAGCTCGTCCGCACCGCTGGCGTCGGCGCCCGTCTGATGGCCCGTGAGGGCGACTGGACGCAGGTTCGCCTGCCCTCGGGCGAGGTTCGCCGCGTCCACGTCAACTGCCGCGCCACCGTCGGCACGCTCAGCAACGGTGACCACAGCCGCGTCAGCCTCGGCAAGGCCGGCCGCACGCGCTGGCTCGGTCGCCGCCCGCACAACCGCGGCGTGGTGATGAACCCGGTCGACCACCCCATGGGCGGCGGCGAGGGTCGCACCTCGGGTGGTCGTCACCCCTGCTCCCCGTGGGGCATGCTCGCCAAGGGCTACCGCACGCGCCACAACAAGCGGACGCAAGTCTTCATCGTCAGCCGCAGGAAGAAGTAAGCATGCCTCGCTCCGTAAAGAAAGGCCCGTTCGTCGACTCCCACCTCGTCCACAAGGTCGAGGGAGCCATCCGCGAGGGCAACCGCAAGGTCATCAAGACCTGGTCGCGCCGCTCCACGATCCTGCCGCAGTTTGTCGGCGCCAACGTGATGGTCCACAACGGCCACAAGTGGATCCCACTCTTCATCACCGAGAACATGGTGGGCCACAAGCTCGGCGAGTTCGCGCCGACGCGTACCTTCCGCGGCCACTCCGGTGACCGCAAGGCGACCAAGAAGTAGGAAGCCATGGCAATCGCACGACTCAACAACACGCGGCTCACCCCGCGCAAAGCGCGGATCATCGCCAACATGATCCGCGAGACGCGGGTGACCACGGCGATCAACAACCTCCGCTTCCTGCACAAGGCGGGCGCCAAGCAGTTCTTCAAGCTGCTGGTCTCCGCGGTCGCCAACGCCGAAGACAAGGGCGACGTCAACGTCGACAACCTCGTGGTCTCCCGCGTCTTCGTCGACCAGGGCCCCACCCTCAAGCGCTGGCGTCCCCGCGCGATGGGTCGCGCCAACCGCATCCTCAAGAAAACTAGCCACATCACGCTCGAAGTGGCGGAGGCACGCAGCTAATGGGCCAAAAAACACATCCAATCGGCTTCCGCATCGGCGTCGTCCGTACGTGGAGCTCGAAGTGGTTCGAGAACGCACGCTACCGCCAGTGGCTGCATGAGGACATCCAACTGCGTCGCTTCCTCAAGAAGGAACTGTACGCCGCCAGCATCGCCGACATCACGATGGAGCGGGCCGCCAACAAGCTGAAGATCAACATCTTCTCGGCGCGCCCCGGCATCATCATCGGCAAGCGTGGCGCTGGCGTCGAGCAACTCAAGAAGCGCGTCCAGAAGTTCACCTCCTCCGAGGTCTTCCTGAACATCCAGGAGGTCCGCAAGGCCGAGGTCAACGCCCAGCTGGTCGCCGAGAACATCGCCCAGCAGCTCGAGCGACGCGTCGCGTTCCGCCGCGCTCTCAAGCGCGCCATGCAGACCGCGATGAAGTTCGGCGCCAAGGGTATCCGCGTCGCCGCCTCGGGTCGCCTCGCCGGCGCCGAGATGTCGCGCCGCGAGACCTACAAGGCGGGCGGCGTCCCGCTCCACACGCTCCGCGCCGACATCGATTACGGCTTCTCCGAGGCCCACACGACCTCGGGCGCCATCGGCGTCAAGTGCTGGATCTTCAAGGGCGAGGTCTACGGACAGCGCGCCAGCCAGCAGAACGACCCCCGCTTCCCCCGCCCGCAGCAGAAGTAGCCGAGGCACACCATGCTTTCTCCTTCCCGAGTCAAATACCGCAAGGTCCAGAAGGGCCACATGCGGGGCCAGGCCAAGGCCGGCACCGAGGTCAGCTTCGGCGACTACGGCCTGCAGACCGTCGAGCCCGGCTGGCTTACCGCGCGCCAGATCGAGGCCGCCCGTATCGCCATCAACCGCCACGTCAAGCGCGGCGGCAAGCTCTACATCCGGGTGTTCCCGGACAAGCCGGTCTCGCGCAAGCCCGCCGAGACCCGCATGGGCAAGGGCAAGGGCGCCCCGGACTTCTGGGTCGCCGTTGTCCGCCCCGGGCGCGTGCTCTACGAGATCGAGGGTGTGACCGAGGAGTTGGCCCGTGAGGCGTTCCTCCGCGCCCACCACAAGCTCCCGATCAAGACCCGCATGATCAAGAGGGATGGTGGCCTGTGAAGACCTCCGAACTGCGTGAAAAGACCGCCGAGCAGCTGGTCGAGCTGGAAGGCCAGCTCCGCGATCAGCTCATCCGCCTGAGTGTCCTCAAGGCCACCCAGCGCTCCACCAACACCGCCCAGTTCGGCGTCGTCCGCCGCGAGATCGCGCGGATCAAAACCATCGCCCGCGAGCGAGAGCTGACCACACGGACCTCCGGTGCTGCTCAGAGCGTCGCCGGAAAGAAGGCATAAGGCCATGACCGAGACTCAAGAGCAATCGACGGTAGCGCAGCGCCAGCGCCGGGTCGTCACCGGGATCGTGGTCTCGGACAAGATGGAGAAGACCATCGTTGTCCAGGTCCAGCGTCGCTTCAAGCACCCTCGCTACCGCAAGTACGTCAGCGAGCGCGTGCGCTACAAAGCCCATGACGAGACCAACGAGGCCAAGATGGGCGACACGGTCAAGATCGTGTCCTGCCGGCCCCTCTCACGCGACAAGCGCTGGACCCTCCAGTCCGTCGTCGAGAAAGCGATCGACGTATGATCCAGGTCCAATCTCTGCTTGATGTTGCCGACAACTCCGGCGCCCGCAAGCTGTTCTGCATCAAGGTCCTCGGCGGCTCGAAGCGCCGCTACGCGACGGTCGGCGACATCATCGTCGTCTCGATCCGCGACGCCCTGCCCAACAGCAAGGTGAAGAAGGGCTCCGTGATGAAGGCCGTCATCGTCCGCACCCGCAAGGCCGTGCGACGCCTCGATGGCAGCGTCATTCGCTTCGACACCAACAGCGCGGTGCTCATCGATGCCCAGAAGCAGCCGATCGGCACTCGCATCTTCGGACCGGTGGCACGCGAGCTCCGTCAGAAGAACTATCTGAAGATCATCTCGCTGGCACCGGAGGTGCTGTGATGCAGCGGATCAAGAAAGACGACGAAGTCGTCGTCATCGCAGGCAAGAACAAGGGTGCGCACGGCAAGGTGCTCAGTGTCCTCGTCGACGACGATCGTGTGATCGTCCAGGGCGTGAACATCGTGACCAAGCACGTCAAGCCCAGCCGCGAAACCCCCCAGGGTGGCATCCAGAAGCGCGAAGCCGCCATCCACATCTCCAACGTCATGCTCGCGGATCCCAAGTCCGGCGACCCCACCCGCGTACGCTTCAAGACCCTCGAGAGCGGCACCAAGGTGCGCGTCGCGGTCAAGTCGGGCGAGCAGATCGACAAGTAAGCGGACTCCGCAAGACTTCAGGACTCTCTCATGGCCAAGGCAGCACGTGCGAGCGGGGGACCCCCCGCCAAGAAGAAAGAAACCGCTGGCTTCGCGTTCCGGTTCCCCAAGGTCCAGGACGAGCCGGTAAACCGCGGCGAGGCATACAACCCTCGCCTCCAGGCGCGCTACAACGAGAGCGTCGGCCCGGCCCTTGCCAAGGAATTCGGCTACGCCAACTCCTTCAAGGTTCCGCGGGTCGAGAAGATCGTCCTCAACATCGGTCTCGGTGAGGCGATCCGCCAGCCGAAGCTGCTTGAGCAGGCCTTCGAGCTCCTCGGTAACATCACTGGCCAGCGGCCTGTGGTGACGCGCGCCAAGAAGTCCATCGCCACCTTCAAGCTCCGCGAGGGGATGAAGATCGGGTGCATGGTCACGCTTCGTGGCCCGCGGATGTGGGAGTTCCTCGACCGTCTGTTTTCGGTCGCGCTCCCCCGTACCCGCGACTTTCGCGGCGTCAGCCGCAAGGCCTTCGACGGCCGCGGCAATTTCACCCTCGGGGTCAAGGAAGCGCTGATCTTCCCCGAGGTCGACATCGACAAGCTCGACAGGGTGCCCGGTATGAACATCTGCATCCACACCTCCGCCGCCACGGACGAGGAAGGCCGTGCGCTGCTCGAGAAGCTGGGAATGCCCTTCCGGCGCGCATAGTGGAGAAATCACCATGTCCATGACCGATCCCATCGCCGACATGCTCACCCGGATCCGCAACGCGGTGCACGCATCGCACCCCACCGTTGCCATCCCGGGCTCCAAGCAGAAGCTCCGCATCGCCGAGATCCTCAAAGAGGAGGGTTACATCTCCGAGGTATCCTTCGAAGATGACGGCCTGCAGGGCACCCTCGCAATCAAGCTCAAGTACTCGGGAGACGAGTCGGCCATCGAAGGCCTTCGTCGTCTCAGCACCCCGGGCCAGCGTCGTTACGCCAGCAGCGACGAAATCCCCAAGGTCCACAATGGCCTCGGGATCTGCATCGTCAGCACCTCGAAGGGCATGATGACCGACCGTGCGGCGCGCCGAAGCGGCGTCGGCGGCGAGCTCATCTGCAGCGTGTGGTGAGCCCTCGCGGCCACGGAGCACTCCCATGAGTCGAATCGGCAATTCCCCAATCAAGGTCCCCAAGGGCGTCACGGTGACCCAGCAGGGCCAGCAGCTGTCCGTGAAGGGCCCCCAGGGCGCTCTCAGCTTCCTGGTCCCCGCCGCCGTCGACATCAAGCTCGACGGCGACACGCTGGTACTCGCTCGCAAGAGCGACGACCGCACCACCCGGTCCATGCACGGCATGGCTCGCGCCATGACCGCCAACATGGTCACGGGTTGCGGCACCGGCTTCACCCGCGTCCTCGAGATCGTCGGCGTCGGTTACCGCGCCGTGGTCAAGGGTGACGTCATCGACCTGACCCTCGGTTTCTCGCACCCAGTGCAGTACAAGCTGCCCGCCGGCGTCAAGGCCGAGGTTGACAAGGAAGGCAAGCTCAGCGTGAAGTCGGCCGACAAGAGCCTGCTGGGCAAGGTCGCCGCCGACATTCGCGGCTTCCGCCCGCCCGAGCCTTACAAGGGCAAGGGCGTCCGCTACCAGGGCGAGCAGATCACTCTCAAAGAAGGCAAGGCTCGCGGTAAGAAGTAGCGAGTCAGGAGCACCACGATGTCCGCTTCAAAAGATAAGATCCGGCTGCGCCGCAAGCTCAGCATCCGCAAGCGCGTCAGCGGCACCGAGGAGCGTCCCCGCCTCACGGTTTTCCGCAGCAGCAAGCACATCTACGCCCAGGTCATCGACGACACCCAGTCGGTGTCGTTGGTCGCCACCTCCACGCTGTCCAAGGACTTCTCGAAGTCCACGGGTGCGGCCGACGAGACCAAGAAGACCAAGCGCGAGATGGCCGAGCTGGTCGGCGCCTCGATCGCCAAGGCCTGCCTGGCCAAGGGGATCACCAAGGTCGTGTTCGACCGCAACGGTTACATCTATCATGGCAGGGTTCAGGCCCTCGCCGACGGCGCCCGCAAGGCCGGACTCGACTTCTAAGGACCCCCGCACATGATCGACGTTGAATCTCTCGGTGAACTCGTAGACCGCGTGGTCTACATCAACCGCGTCGCCAAGGTGGTAAAGGGCGGTCGTCGCTTCAGCTTCAGCGCCCTCGTCGTCGTCGGCAACGAGCGCGGCTGGGTCGGCATCGGCTACGGCAAGGCCAAGGAGGTCCCGGAGGCGATCCGCAAGGCCAACGACCTCGCCCGCAAGAATCTGTTCCAGGTCCCGCTCGCCGGCACCACCGTGCCGCACGAGGTGATCGGTGAGCATGGCGCCGGTCAGGTGCTGTTGCGTCCGGCGTCGCCGGGTACCGGCGTCATCGCTGGCGGTGCTGTCCGCGCCGTCGTCGAGTGCGCGGGCATCCACGACATCCTCAGCAAGTGCATCGGCACCAACAACCCGCAGAACGTCATCCACGCGACCGTCAACGCGCTCCAGCGCCTGCGTGCGCCGGAGTCGGTGGCGCGCCGCCGCGGTCTGCCGCTCGCCGAGATGACGGCGTAGTAGGAGCTATCATGGCCCTCAAGCTCAAAGTGACCCTCGTCCGCAGCACCATCCACCGCGAGCAGTCCCAGAAGGACACGGTCCGCGGCCTGGGCCTGCGTCGCCTCCATCACACGCGCGTCCTCGAGGACTCGCCCGCGATCCGCGGGATGATCCTCAAGGTTCAGCACCTCGTCTCCGTCGAGCCGGCAGACGACGCTCAATAAGAAACTGCAGGACAAGATGGGTACTACACTCGACACACTCAGCCCGCCGCCGGGCGCCCGCAAGCGCCGCAAGCGCGTCGGTCGCGGTATCGCGTCTCGCCGAGGCAAGACGAGCACTCGCGGCCAGAAGGGCCAGCTCGCGCGCCACAATCAGATGCCCGACCACTTCGAGGGCG
>JAYUXQ010000947.1:0-3321 GCA_043752905.1 Nannocystis sp.
GGGCGGATGTCCGTCAACAGCGTCGGCGGGAAGAACAGGCCCGGGCGGTCCAACCGCGTGCCGCCCGACAGCACCTTCGCTCCTGCCTGCTGGGCGGCCTCCACGTGGCGCTGCACCGTCTCCAGCTGCCTGGCGAAGGTCATCGGGCCCATGTCCGCCTGGTCATCGGGGCCGCCGATCTTGAGCTTGGCCAGCTTGCGCTTGACCAGCTCGACGAAGCGGTCGTGCACCGAGTCGACCACGAACACCCGCTCGACCGACACACAGGCCTGGCCGCAGTTGGCCATCGCGCCGAACACCGCGGCCTCGGCCGCGCGCTCGAGGTTCGCGTCAGCGCAGACGATGAACGCGTCCTTGCCCCCGAGCTCGAGCTCGACGGGGATCGGCTTCTCCGCCGCGGCCGCCATCACCTTGCGGCCGGTGACCACCGAGCCGGTGAAGAACAGCATGTCGACCTGCGCGCGGCACAGCGCCGCGCCGGTGCTGCCGTCGCCCTGCACGACCTCGACGACGCCGGGCGGGAGCCCGATGCGATTGAAGAAGTCCGCGACGACCTCACCCGAGATCGGCGTCACCTCCGAGGGCTTGAGCACCACGGTGTTGCCGCCGATCAGCGCCGAGATCATGGGCAGAACAGAAAGCTGGAACGGGAAATTCCACGGCGAAATAATCCCGACCACCCCGCGCGGGAAGTGCTCGATGTAGCTCGTCTTTCCCGGCAACGCGAGCGGCGTGCCGACCTTGCGGCGGGCCAGCAGCTTGGGCGCCCGCTTGAGGTAGTGGTCGAGGAACAGGGGGATCACCGCCAGCTCGAACATCAGCGCCTCGATGATCGGCTTGCCGGTGTCCGCCGAGATCTTGCGGGCGTAGGCGTCGCCGTGCTCGGCGAGCACGTGGCGACCGCGGTTGATCGCCTCGAGGCGGACCTCGAGCGGCGTGTCACGCCAGCCCGGGAACGCCGTCCGTGCGCGGGCCACCGCGGCGTCCACGGCGTCCTGGCCCGCGATCGCGTACTCCCCCATGCGCTCCCCGGTGACCGGGCTGTGCTTCTCGAACAAGCGGCTGGGGGACGGGGTGGACATCGTGGGGTCGGCGAGGGTCATGCAGGCGCTCCTTAAAGGCCGCCCGGACACTAGCAGGCCCGCAACAAATTTGGGCCTCCGACCCCGCGAACCCCCTTGCAGCGGGCCGACCTGGTACCATCCGCCCGGGCATGACGACGGGTTCACAGGACGAGCTTTATCGCCGCTACCTCGGGATCCTCGGCTGGGTCGGGGACCCCGGCCTGCACGAGCTGGTCAGCAGCCACCTGATCAAGGTGCCATACGAGAACGTGTCGACGCTCCTGCGCTCGGCCGAGCCGACCACCCCGACCACCCTGACCCCGATCGCGGAGTTCCTCGAGAACATCGCCGAGCGCGACCTCGGTGGTAACGGCTACTCGATCCCGATCCACTTCGCCTCGCTGTTGCAGTTCCTCGACTACGAGGTCGAGCTGCTCGGCGCCGACATCGGCGGGGTGCCACGGGCGCACGCGGTGTGCCGAGTTCGCTCTGAAGACATCGACTACCTGGTCGACATCGGCCACGGCGCCCCGTTCTACCAGCCGATCCCGCTCGACACCCTGCCGGTGCACGTGCCGCACGGCGACTATCAATACGTCATCGACCGCCACGTCTCCGGGCCGGGCGCGCTCGAGGTCACGACCCTGCGCACCGGCGGCGGCAAGGTCCAGAGCTACGTCGCCAAGCCGCCCGCGCTCGGCCCCGAGGGCTTCGCCTCCGCGATCGCCCAGACGCGCGAGACCAGCGCCCGGACCCTGCGCACGCTCCGGATCTCGCGCTTCTTCGCCTCGCGGGTGCTCGAGGTGTTCGACAACCACCTCGTCACCACCCACCACAACATCACCACGGTGACCCCGATCCGCGACATCGAGGAGCTCGAGGTCATCGTCCGCGATCTGCTGCAACTCGTGCGCTGCCCGGTGCGCGAGGCGGTCGAGATCCTGCGCTCGCGTGGCGTCGACATCTTCGCCAACTCGGCCCCGCCGAGCCTCTGAAAAACAGCCGCGCCGCACGACGTCGCCCAGCGTGGCCCGATCGTCACCGATCGTCACCGATCGTCAGCCGGCGTCGACGACCACCTCGATGCAGCGCGCCGCGGCGTTGGCCCGCGATCGCGCGTCCTCGACGTTCTCTCCATATGTCAGCACGACTCCCATGCGGCGATACTTGCGAGTGTCCGACTTGGCGAACAATCGCACCCGCGCGCGCGGGTCCTGTAGCGCCCGCTCGAGCCCCAAGAACCGCGGATTATGCCCCGCGCGTTCGGCCAGGATCACCGCGGAGGCCCCCGGTGCGCGCTGGATGACCTTCACGATCGGCAGCCCGAGGATCGCGCGCACGTGCAGCTCGAACTCGCTGAGGTCCTGCGTCGCCATCGTCACCATGCCGGTGTCGTGCGGTCGCGGGCTGACCTCGCTGAAGATCACGTCGTCGCCGACCAAAAAGAATTCGACGCCGAACAGGCCGAAGCCACCGAGCGCTTCGGTCACCTGCTCCGCCTGGGCGTGGGCCTTCGCCAGGGCGGCCGCCGGCATCGCGTGCGGCTGCCACGACTCCATGTAATCGCCGCGCTCCTGACGGTGGCCGATCGGCGGGCAGAACAGGGTGCCCTCCTTGCGGGTGCGGATCGTCAGCAGCGTGATCTCGCTGTCGAAGCGGACGAAGCCCTCGACGATGACGCGCGCCGACTTGCCGCGCGCGCCAGCCAGCGCATAGTCCCACGCGGTCGGTAGATCCGCGAGGTCGCGCAGCGTGCTCTGTCCCTTGCCCGAGCTCGACATCACCGGCTTGATCACGCAGGGTAGGCCGATCTTCGCGACCGCCTCCTCGACCTGCTCGAGCGTGTCGGCGAACGCGTAGGCGCTGGTCGGCAAGCCGAGGGTCTCGGCGGCGAGCCGGCGGATGCCCTCGCGGTCCATCGTCAGTCGCGTCGCGCGGGCGGTCGGGATCACCGTCCAGCCCTCGGCCTCGAGCTCGACCAGCGCGTCGGTGGCGATCGCCTCGACCTCGGGGACGATGAAGTGTGGTTTTTCGCGGCCGACCACCGCGCGCACGGCGTCGCGGTCCTGCATGTCGAACACGTGGCTGCGATGCGCCACCTGCATCGCTGGCGCGTCGCGGTAACGGTCGCAGGCGATCACCTCGATGCCGAGTCGCATCGCCTCGATCGCCACCTCGCGGCCGAGCTCACCGGAGCCGAGCAGCAAGATCCGCGTGGCCGAGGGGGAGAGAGAGGTTCCAAGTTCGAGGTCCATGT
>JAYUXQ010000948.1:0-8167 GCA_043752905.1 Nannocystis sp.
CTCGTCGTCGTCAAACTCCTGTTCAACGACCGTGTCACCTCCGCCGAGATCCGTCTCAACCCGCAAGACGGCGCCGGCAACCCGCTGTTCGGCCGCGTACGCGCCCTGCCCGAGCCCGGCCAGGCCCCCGAGGTCGGCCTCATGGACATCTTCCGCGAGCAACGCCTGTCCCCGCCGCGCCAGCTGTTCACCAACGGCATGACCTGCAAACCCCTCAACCTCGCCGCCGCGCCCACTGTACCGACAGTCCCCACGGTCCCCACAGTCCCCCCCGCACCCTGATCCGACCAACCCCACGACACGAGGACACCATGGCCAAAGAAGGCTCGATCGCCCCCGAAGAACGCATCAACATCATCTACAAGTCCGTCAAGGAGGGTGAGGTCCAGGGCGAGCTCCCCCTCAACATCCTCGTGCTCGGCGACTTCAAGGGCCGCCCCGACGACGTGTTGCTCGAAGACCGCGGGGAGATGCAGATCGCCTCCAAGGAGGACTTCCGGCGCGAGCTCGCCGCCCAGCAGGTCAGCCTCGACATCGCCGTGCCGGACGTCCTCAGCGGCGAGCCCGACAGCCAGATGAACGTTCACCTCGAGTTCAAGTCGATGGCCGACTTCGGCCCCGAGGGCCTCTTGCGGCAGATCCCCGCCCTGATGGAGCTCAAGCGCATGCGCGACGCCCTCTCCGGCCTCAAGGGCCCGCTCGAGAATCAGCCGAGCTTTCGCCGCCTCCTCAACGACCTCGTGTCGGACATGTCCACCCAGCACTCCAACGACCTCGACCGCGACCGCGACCGCGGCGGCAAGTAAGGGAGCACCACCGTGACCACGCAAGCCAAGGCCAAGACCACCACCCTCGACGACGTGCTCGCCGAGGCCAAGTTCGCCCCCCAGGACGAGGGCTACGCCGACGTGAAGGAGGCCGTCTCGCAGATGGTCGCCCGCGCCGCCGAGGCCTCCCCCGGCACCTTTACGAAGGTCGACCGCGCCGCCGTCGACCGCGTCATCGCCGAGATCGACGCCAAGATCTCCGCCCAGCTCAACCAGATCCTCCACAACAAGGACTTCCAGCGCCTCGAGTCCGCCTGGCGCGGCCTCGAGTACATGGTCGACAAGGTCGACTTCACGCAGAACATCCGCCTCGCCGTCCTCAACTGCACCAAGAACGACCTCCTCAACGACTTCGAGGACGCCGGCAAGGTCGAGAAGAGCACCCTGTTTCGTCGCGTCTACACCGATGGCATCGGCGTCTACGGCGGCAAGCCCTACGGCCTCGTGTGCAGCAACTTCGACTTCGGCCCCAGCGGCCCCGACATCGACCTGCTGCGCTCCTGCGCCGCCGTGTCGACGATGGCCCACGCGCCCTTCATCGCCAACGCCAGCACCGAGTTCTTCGGCAAGGGTGAGACCTCCTTCGACGTGCTCACCAAGATGCGCGACATGGACTCGCTGTTCGAGATGCCGCAGTACGCCCGCTGGCGCAGCTTCCGTGAGTCGGAGGACGCGCGCAACGTCGGCCTGTGCCTGCCTCGCTTCGTCCTCCGCGCCCCCTACGGCGCCAACGACCGCCGCGTCACCTCGTTCAACTTCCAGGAAGAGGTCGTCGGCGAGCACGACGCATACCTGTGGGGCTCCAGCTCCTTCGCGTTCGCCGCGCGCATCAACGACTCGTTCGCCAAGTACCGCTGGTGCCCGAACATCATCGGTCCCAACTCCGGCGGCGCCGTGGAAGACCTCCCGATCCACGAGTACGAGGTCCTCGGAAAACAGCACCACAAGATGCCGGTCGAGGTCCAGATCTCCGACCGCCGCGAGTTCGAGCTCGCCAACAACGGCTTCATCTCGCTCGTGCATCAGAAGGAGAGCGACCGCGGCTGCTTCTTCTCCGCCAACTCGGTGCAAAAGGTCCCGCGCACCAACGACGTCGAGCTCCAGCAGAGCCTCGAGCTCGGCGCCAAGCTCCCGTACATGTTCATCGTCTCCCGCATGGCGCACTACCTGAAGATCCGCCAGCGCGAGCTGCTCGGCAGCGACATGAGTCGTAGTCAGCTCGAGGCCGAGCTCAACAAGTGGATCGGCAACTACGTCAACAACATGGAGACCACCGACTCGAAGACCCGCGCCAGCAAACCCCTGCGCTGGGCCAAGATCACCGTCGAGGACGTCGATGGCGAGCCCGGGCGTTACACCTGCCGCCTCCAGCTGCGCCCCCACTTCAAATACAACGGCGCAGCCTTCACCCTGTCGCTGGTCGGCAAGGTCGAAAAACAGGCCGGCAAGTAGACCATGAGCGCAACGACTCCGGACAGCCCTGCCATCACCCGCGCACGCTCGAGCGCGCAGGTGCTGCTCGCACCGATCCCGGGGACCGCGCGCACCGGCCGTGACGCGCGCGACGACCCGCGCGCCGAGCTGCTTCGTGACGAGATGCTCAAGGACGAGTACGCCCGGCGCAACTGGCCGGTCGTCGAGGAGGCGTCGCGCGGCCTGCTGACGAGTGTCACCAAGGACCTCGTCATCGCCACTTTCTGGGCCGGCGCCGCCTACGAGACCGACGGCCTGCGCGGCCTCGCCGACGGCCTCGCCGTGCTCGGCGGCCTGCTCACCGACTACTGGGACGACATGTTCCCGCCGGTCGCCCGCCGCAAGGCCCGCGAGAATGCCCTCGACAATTTTTATCAACACATCGGCACGCGCCTCGCCACCCGCGCGACCGTCGAGGCCCGCGACGCAGAGGACCTCCAGGCCTGCACCGACCTGCTCGAGGCCCTGCACGTCGTCGCCCAGACCCGCTACAGCCCGCCGCCGCCCAACCGCGTGGTCCGCGAGGTGCTCACCCGCCTGCACGCCACGATCCCCGCCGCGAAGCCCGAGCCGATCGCTGACACACCACCCGAGCCGGCCCGGCCGCCGAAGCCCGCCGCCAAACCTGTCCCGGCGGCCAGCTCACCTGTCCCATCGGACAGCATGGAAGCCCCGCACGCCGGCGCCAGCGTCGAGGACCTGCTGCGCTCGCTCGGCGCCGCCACCCAGCACTTGCCGAAGATCGCCAGCGGCCTGCGCCGGCAACAGCCCGCCGACCCGCTCGCCTATCGTCTGCTGCGCACCGCCCTGTGGCTGCGCGCCAACGAGCCGACCCCCGACGCCCAGGGCCGGGCCCCCGTCGATCCGCTGCCGCCCGCGACCCGCTCGCAGTGCGAGGCCATGGCCCGCGCCGGTCGCTGGCCCGAGCTGCTCGACGCCAGCGAGTCCGCCCTCGGCACCGTCCCCCAGCGCTTCGCCCTCGACCTGCAACGCTGGACCGCCGCCGCCCTCGGGGCTCTCGGCCATACCCAGGCGCGCACCGCCGTGCTCGCCGAGGTCGCCGCGCTGCTGCGCCGCATGCCCGCGCTGCCGACCCTGCAAGCCCGCGACGGCACCCCGCTCGCCGACCCCGAGACCCTCGCCTTCCTCGCCGCCGAGGGCCTGCACGGCGCAGCCCCGGCCGCAAACCCGCTCGCATGGGCGACGCCTGCGCCGCCCGCCCCGGTCCCGCCCGCACCTGTCCCTCCGAACCTGTCCCCCGCGCCAGGTCCTTCGGGACAGCCACCACCGCCGACCCCCGCCACCGACGACCTCGCCGCCGCCCGCCGCCGCCTCGCCACCGGCGACCGCGGGGGCGCGCTCACCCAGCTCCAGCACGCCGCCGACACCGCCGCCAGCCCGCGCGATCGCTACGAGCGGCGCACCGCGCTCGCGCTGCTCACCCTCGAGGCCGGCCTCCTCCCGGTCGCGCGCGCACAATTGGCAGCGCTCGAGCGTGAGGCCCACGAGCGACGCCTGGCCGACTGGGAGCCCAGGCTGGTCGCGCAGGTGCTCGCCGCGCTGGTGTCCTGCCTGCGCGCCAGCAAGGCCACCGCCGACGCCGCCGAGCTGCAGCGCGTCTTCGACCTGCTCTGCGTCCTCGACCCCGCGCTCGCCGCCGGCCAGACCTCGCGCTGAACATGCCCCTCGCAAATGATCTGACTCGAACTGATACACGGCGCCGGGACCTCGCCCGCCCGGACCTGCGTCCGTCTGCTCGCTGAAGCGACGGGCTCGACAAATCAAGGAGATTCGATGATGCCGGGGAGATTGATACCCACCCGCGCTCGTATGGCTTCCGACTCCGTCCTTCGGTTACACTGACCCCGTGCCTGCCCCCCCGCCTTCCAACGACCCCGCGGGTCTCCTCGGATGCCCCCTCGGCCGCGGTTATCAAGCGACGGCGTTCATCGGTGAAGGTGACCTCGGCTTCGTATATCAAGGAGAACACGCACCGTCCCGTCAGACCTGCGCGCTGAAGTTGCTGCGTCCGGAGATCCAGCGCGATCCGAGACGCCTCCGGGAGGTACTGCAAAGTGGCGAGCGGCTCACCCGTATGCACCTCGACGCGATCCTGCGGCCGGACGAGGTGCTGCGTTCGACAGACCACACGGTGCTCGTCCTCCCGCTGCTCGTCGGAGCGAGTCTGAGTGCGCTGCTCCAGCGCCACGTCGGCCCGCTCCCTTGGGTCCACGCGCGCCATCTGCTGATACAGGTCGCCGAAGCATTATCGGGACTTCACGCCACCGGCCTCGCCTGCGGCGGGCTCAAGCCCAGTAACGTTTTCGTCATCCGCGATGCGAGCGGCGCTCCGCAGGTGTGGCTGCTCGACGCCATGTTGAGTCGTCACGACCCAAAGGCCGCGAGCGTCGCGTACATGGCCCCGGAGTGTAACGCTGCAGTACCGGACACGCGCGCAGATATGTACAGCCTGGGATGTCTGGCCTATGAGATCCTGACGGCACAACCGCTGTTCCCCGGCGCTCCAGCGCAGCTCGCCCTGATGCATAGGGTCAAGCCACCCCGGGCAATACGCAGCGCATACCCTGAGACGACAGTGCCGTCGGAGGTCGAGGGAATCGTCCTGCGCGCCCTTGAGAAGGACCCGAGCTCGCGGCCCGATATCGACATGTTCCTCAATGTGTTGCGTGCGTCCACCGTAGCGCGCGGTGCTGGATCGCTCGCCGCGATTTTCTCCCCCGACGACCCACCCACGATGTCGGTCTCGCTCAATAGAGGAGCGTCCGACACGACCCTGTCCATACCAGCAGGATACCGGCCAACGCCCGAGGACGGCGCGACCAACATCTTCCGCCGCGAGCCCCTCCCGCCCCGGGCCAGCCGATCGGGTGAGGTCCTGGACCGCGATCACGTCAAGCGAGTGCAGTCTCATCAGGTCGCCCACACACCGGAGGCCGGCGCCCCTGAGCACACCCTCATCGTCACCCCGCAGCCAGGCCGCACGACCCCGCCACTCGCAGAGCACACCCTCGTCGTCACCCCGGGACCTGTCCAAGCAAAGCGCCCGCCCCTGGTCTCCCCAGCACCAGGCGGCGCCAATCCTCCCCCGCCGGCCCCACAACCACTCGAGGAGCGCACCCTCGTGCTCGGCCCCGGCGGAGTCCCTGCTCAGCCGCACGCCGATGACGCTCGTCAGGAGGAATGCACAGCGATCCTTGCGATGAACCGACCGGGCGTGGAGCATGCGCCTGAGGGGAATACCTCCCGAACCCAGATCCTTCCAGGTTTCGGCGGACCCGTGCTTGACCGGCGGCGGGTCCCTGCGAGTTCGGGGGCCGAGATGAAGACTACCGGCCCGGCGTCCCATCGCCCGTCACCCTGGCATAGCGTCGTCCAGCTCATGGTCCGCATCGGTCCCCGGCCGGGCTGGTGGGGCCGCCTCCGGCGAGCGCGGCCGGGCGCTCTACCAGCCCGTCGCGGTTTAGGCCCGCTCCATCAGATCGTCGGCCACCTGACATCGCTCCCCCGGCTCATCTCTCAAGGATTTAACGCCGCCAAGCGCCCTCTAGGGCGCCTCTACAGCCTCCGGGGCAAGCTTGCGGCGCCCTTCACGGGTCTGCGCAACAACCTCCGCCGGGTGGGGCGCACGATCTCGCGCTGGACCAGGGGCGGCGACGCATAAGGACCGACGTGCGCCCCCTCCCCCCGATCGTCCTCAGGATCTGTGACCTCGACGGCGTGGCGCGTGAGCACCTCTGTCCGACCCCGAAGCTGCAGATCGGCAGCCACCCTTCGACCGGTCTCACGTTTTCCGGTCGCGGCGTCGCTGATTATCACTGCGCGCTCGAGTCCACCTACGACGGATATATCCTTCGGGACAGGGGTTCGGGAAGCGGCACCTTCGTAAACAACGAACGATTGACGGAGCCGCGCAACGTCCGCCCGGGCGACCGCATCTATATCGGCCAGTATCAGCTCGAGCTGTTGCCCCCGCCCGCTGCGCCCGTGCTCGTGCGGCCTCCACCACCACGAACCCACCGCCGACCGTCCGTCGCCCTTGGAAGTGTCGCCATACTCGCCCTGAGCTTCGCGGCGCTGTGGCTGGCTCGGCCTGTCGTCGCTCCCGATCCCGCACCGACGATCCCGCCGCTCGCGGCCGCACCACAAGTACCGGCAGCCCCGGGGCCTCCTGTCCAGGCTCGACCGCGCCGTCTGGTCCAACACGAGGTCATCCCGGGCGAGACGATCGCGGACATCGCGGCCCGTTATGACGTCTCGCCGCCACGGCTCATCGCCGACAACGACCTCAACCCCGACGCGCCTCTGACGCCAGCCCGGGTGCTCCATGTCGAAGCCGTCGAAGCCGTCGATCCACCACTACCACGGCTCCGCCTGGCGCATCGGGTCGAGCCGGGTGACACCTGGACCAGCCTCGGTGAACGCTTCGGCGTCGACGTCGAGCTGCTGCGTCGCTTCAACCCCACTCTCGGTGAAGACCTTGCGGCCGCCACCGAATTCATCCTGTGGGTCGACCCTCAGATTGAAAGCCGCCACGACGAGCCCGTTCGCGTACATTTCCCCGTCGTCGGTGACGCGCGCTCGGTCGGCACGCCCAGCTCGGGTCGGCTGGAGCGTGGACTTCGACTCCCTGCCAGTCTCGAATACCAATCGGTTCGGCCGAAGTTTCAGTATGGATCGAGCCATACCATCGAACACCTCCGCACCGCGATCGCCCGCTTTCGCAGGCTCTATCGCTATGACGGCGTGGTCGTCGTCTCCGACCTCAGCGCGGCCGGCGGCGGTCCGTTGTCACCGCACGGCTCGCACCAATCCGGCCGTGACGTCGACGTCTGGCTGCCTGCGCTCAAGGGCACGTACCAGAGCCGACACCTCGCCGAGGATCGCAAGCCGCGCGACGTGGAGATCAATTGGTTCGCGGCCTGGGGCCTCGTCGAGTCGCTCCTGGCGACCGGCCAGATTCAGTACATTTTCCTCGACAGTTCGCTCCTCCCAAACTTGTACCGCGCGGGCAAGCGCATGGGAGCTGCCCCGGAGCACCTCGCGGCGATCCAGTGGCAGCCGCCGGGCCAGCCTGGTGCTCGCCACGACGCACCGGTCCGCCACGCGGCCAACCACGTCGGGCACTTTCATGTCCGCTTCAAATGCGGGCCAGCCGATGATCGATGTACCAACCGCGCGGCGGTCGAAGCTCCGTGAAACCCTTCAATGGGCCACCCCCTGGACGCGCAACGCCAACTCGCGCAGCGGCTCCAGTCCCAGGGGCCACACATGCAGTGTCGTGTCATTCCCGGCGCTGACCGCAAACCTCCCGTCGGGCGTCACGGCGATCTGGGAGACCTTGTCGCGGTGACTCCCAAATTCGATCGGCTCGCGCTGCTCGAGCGCGGTGACCGACCACGCGAGCACCTTTCCGTCTGTACTTCCGCTGAGCACGCGATCGCCGACGAAGGCCAGCGCTTGCACGGTTGTCGGAAGTCCCTCTCGCACCTGCGTCGGAGGCCCCGAGAAACGCGCGAGCTCCCAGGAATAGAGCTTGCGTCCAGCGGCGACGACCAACCAGCGGCTGTCCGCACTGAAGCCAAGCGCGTTGACAGTTTCGGTCAGACCCCCGAGGGCCTGTGAGGGCGGCACGCCCCTGGACAACCCGGATGCGCCGAGGTTCCAGAGTCTCCCGTCCGCATTCTCCCCGCCGGCCGCGAGCCAGCGTCCATCCGGGCTCACCGCGAGCGCTCGCACCACCCCCTTGCCCGATCCGAATGTCTGGCGGCCGCCCGGCCCCGACAGCTCCTCGAGGTCGACGAGCACAACCTCGCGATCCGCCCCGCCGACGGCTATCTTGTGCGTGT
>JAYUXQ010000949.1:0-3313 GCA_043752905.1 Nannocystis sp.
CGCACTTCTCGAGCTCTTCCATCGACGCGGCCTTGAGGGCGCAGTCGATCTCGGCCTTCGTGCCCTTGTCGACGCACTCCTTGATCAGTTCGTCCTTCATGCCGTCGGCCACCTGCTTGGTGATCTCGGCCGCCGGACCCTCCTGGCCCTTGGTCATCAGGGTGGAGAAGTGATCCGCGAACTTCTTGCAGTCGTCCTCCGAGGGCTTGCCACCACAGGCGCCCACGGCGAGGGAGGCGGCGAAGCTGGCAGCGATGAACATGACGTGGCTCTTGCGCATTGGTGTCCTTTTCTCGAGCAGGCCCATTTTGGCCCTCGGCGGTGCGATCTTCGGGGTGTCTGAAAATCGATCGAGGGGCAGGCTACACGCACGTCCGCGGCTTCCACAACCGTTTCTTTTTCCGGCCCCTGTGCCCGCGCAGCGCCAGCACGCGGCGGCGTGGTGCGCCCAAACCACGCCGAGATCAGCCCGAGGACCGCAGCTCGGCCGACTCTGCACCTATCATCGGTGCGCGTTCACACGCGCTCGCAGGCGCAGCGACACGCGTGCTCGCGGCTGGCGGCGCGCCCGCTCACGTTCATCACTGCCCGGGCCGCCGGTTCACGGCGCGCTCACGGCTCGTCCATGAACGGATAGTGATGGCTGCGCAAGGGGGCGAAGTTCTCCTTGATCGTCCGCGGCGAGACCCAGCGGACCAGGTTGAGGAGGCTGCCCGCCTTGTCGTTGGTGCCGCTCGCACGGCTGCCGCCAAACGGCTGTTGACCCACGACTGCGCCGGTCGGCTTGTCGTTGATGTAGAAGTTGCCCGCGGCGTGGCGCAGGGTGGACGTCGCCGTGGCGATCGCGGCGCGGTCCTCGGCGAAGATCGCTCCGGTCAACGCGTACTCGCTGCTGCGGTCGCACAGTTGCAAGGTCTCCTTGTAGCGGTCGGCCGGGTACACGAAGACCGTCAGCACCGGGCCGAACAGCTCCTCGCGCATGGTCCGGTAGTCGGGCTCCTTGGCGACGATCACCGTCGGCTGCACGAAGTAACCGACGCTGTCGTCGCACTCGCCGCCGAGCACCTCGTCGATGCGACCGCCCGCGCGCGAGCGGGCCTCGTCGATCGCCTCCTTGAGCTTGGCGTAGCTGCGATGGTCGATCACCGCGCCCATGAAGTTGCGGTAGTCGGCGACGTCGCCGACCTTGAGGCTGGCCACGCCCGCCGCCAATTGCTCGCGCACCTGCGGCCACAGGCTGTCCGGGATGTACGCCCGCGACGACGCCGAGCACTTCTGGCCCTGATACTCGAACGACCCGCGTAGCAGGTTCTGGACCAGCGAGGTGACGTCGGCGCTCGGGTGCGCGAACACGAAGTCCTTGCCGCCGGTCTCGCCGCACAGCCGCGGGTAGGCGGCGTAGTTGTCGATGTTGTTGGCGATGTTTCGCCACATCTGCTTAAAGACCGGCGTCGACCCCGTGAAGTGCACACCCGCGAGGTCGCGGTGGGCGATGACCGGGTCGCCGACGGCGGCGCCCGAGCCCGGCACGAAGTTGATGACGCCCGGCGGCAGGCCGGCGGCCGTCAGCAGCTCCATGATGACGTGTCCGCTGAGCACCGCGGTCGAGGCCGGCTTCCACACCACCGTGTTGCCGCACAGCGCCGGCGCGGTCGGCAGGTTGCCGGCGATCGAGGTGAAGTTGAAGGGCGTCACCGCGAACACGAAGCCGTCGAGCGGGCGATACTCGACCCGGTTCCACACGTCCGGCGAGGAGATCGGCTGCTCGCCGTACAGCTGCGCCATGAAGTGGACGTTGAAGTTGAAGAAGTCGATCAGCTCGCAGGCGGCGTCGATCTCGGCCTGGTGCGCCGTCTTCGACTGCCCGAGCATCGTCGCCGCGTTGAGGCGGTCGCGGAACTCGCCGCGCAGGAGAGACGCCGCGCGCAGGAAGATGGCAGCGCGGTCCTCCCAGTTGAGCGCGGCCCACTCCGGGCGCGCCGCCTGGGCCGCCGCGATCGCGTCGTTCACTTCCTTGGTGCCGGCCTGATGAAACACGCCGAGCGGCTCACGCCGGCGGTGCGGGGCGATCAGCCGCTCGGTGGTCCCGGTGCGCACCGCCTTGCCGTTGATCCACAGCGGGATGTCGAAGCTCTGGCCGGCGAGGTGCTTGTAGGCAGACTTGAGCCGGTCCCGCTCGGGGGTTCCTGGCGCGTAGCTGCGCACCGGCTCGTTGACGGGTTGCGGGACGCGGAACAGACCAAAGGACATCGGCGATCGACTCCAGGAGTGGCGAGAGCATGCCCGGAAATTCGGGCGCCTGCGATGGTGCGGCCTCCGCGTGCGCACACGTCCGCGTCGGCCGCGCCTGCGGACCGGTCATCGACTGCGGGATCCGCCGGCGAGCCCACAGCAGCCCGCACAGGCCGAGCAGGACGACGACCTGTCCTCGACCAGGATCACCGGCGATGGCGCAGCCGCTGCGATCGATCGGCGTCGGCCCCCCGAGATCCGGCGGCGGCGGGGCGATCCGCGGCGGCTCGCGGCTGGTCGGCTCGGCGACGGGGCGGGTCCCCGCCGGCGTCGCGCCCGGCCCGAGCACCGCGAGGTCCTCATCGGCCGTGCTCGCCAGACGTGTCCGCGAGCACATGTTGTCCGTCAGCTGCCCGTCGTCCTGGCGGGCCGCATAGATGAGGTAGACCTTGCCGACCGTCAGGTTGCGCCCGCACGCCGCGGTGCTGGTCCGCGTGCTCAGCTGCACCGCCGCGCCGAGCTCGCCCTTCCACTGGCGCAGCACCTCGAGGTCGTAGCGGACGATGCCGGGCCCCTGCGCGCCGAAATCAATGGCGGCGTTCTCGACGCGGGCCTCGAACACGGCCTCGGCGCGCTCGACGGCGACGGACGGGGCCGGCGGCAGCATGCACGAGCAGGCGCGCACCACGTGAGGAAGCGCCCAGGCGACGAGGACGAGGAGGCCGAGGGTGAGGTGCCGAAGAGGTTGCCCGGTCAAGGCCTGCAAGCTAACCACTGCGGGCTCGCGGCGGCAAGTCGGCCGTCGGTCGGGTGTGAAAGCGCGGCGCGCGGGCTCTGGTCAAGCGCCGGGGAAGTGCCCTAAATAGCGCCGCCTTTGCGGACGCGGGGCGAGGGATAGCGATGCTCACGGTTTCCGAAGTCACCAAGTCTTACGGCGGCAAGGTCCTGTTCGACGATGTCACCACCAGCTTCGAGCCCGGGCACCGTTACGGTCTGACCGGGGCGAACGGCGCGGGCAAGTCGACCTTCATGAAGATCCTCGCGGGTCAGCTGGAGCCCGACAAGGGCAAGGTCTCGCGGC
>JAYUXQ010000950.1:0-20057 GCA_043752905.1 Nannocystis sp.
AGTCGCAAGCTCGACGCGCGCGGCGTGCAGCGACATCGTCTGGTCCGCCTTGGCGACGAGGCGCTGGCGATCGACGCCGGCGTGACGGCGGTGGTCGAGCCGGGGCTCGCGCCCTCGCTGGCCGCGGCCGGGCCCGCGGAGGCCCTGCGCGGCGAGATCACGGCGATGCGCGAGGCGGGCGCGGAGCTGACGGTGGTGCTGCTGCAGGGTTCGCGCGCGACGGCGGAGCAGCTCGCGCGCGAGGTCGAGGGGATCGATGTGATCGTCGTCGGTATTCCAGTCGGCCTCGAGCGCACGCGCCTCGGCGGACCGCCGGCGCGGCTCGGCAACACCTGGGTCATCGAGCCCGGCGAGCAGGCCCAGACGCTCACGCACCTGCGCCTCGAGATCGACCCCACCGTCGTCGGCAAGCTGCCCGCGGTCGACAGCTGGACGATCGTGCCGACGGTGGAGACGCAGAGACGAGAGCTCGCCCGCCTCGATGCGCGACTCGTGAAGTTCCGCGCCGACGCCAGCGCCGACAAGGCCTTCGTCGCGCGACTCGAGCAGGAACGGGGCGCGCTGGCAGCCAGCATCGAGAAGCCCGCCGCCGTGACCGGGCCCGTCATCGTGACCGTCGCGCAGACGAAGGTGTCGTGCCGCCTCGCCGTCGACCCCGACGCGGCGAAGGCCCTGCACAGCTACGACGACTGGGTCGCGGCGAAGAACCAGCAGCGCTTCGCCGGCGTGCGCGCGCCGACGCCGGCGAAGGGCCAGGCCGGCTATGTCGGCAGTGAGCAGTGCGAGGCTTGCCACGCCGACGAGGCGGCGCACTGGGCGAAGAGCCGCCACGGCGACGCGTACGCGACGCTGGTAAAGGCGAACAAGCAGTTCGACCTGAGCTGCGTCGGTTGCCACGTGACTGGCTTTCGCGAGCCGGGCGGTGCCGAGGTGGTCGAGAACGAGGGCCTGAAGAACGTTCAATGCGAGCAGTGTCACGGCCCCGGGAGCGCACACGTGGCGCTGCCAGAGAGACGCGGCAAGGCCAACGCGATCCGCCGCGATGCGAGCGTCGAGTTGTGTCAGACGTGCCACACGCCGGAGCACTCGGACACCTTTGAGTACGCGGCGTATCTGCGCGATGTACTGAGCCCGGAGCATGGCCCAGAGCGGCGCGCCGCGCTCGGCGAGGGCCCGACGGGACGCGAGCTGCGTGCGGCGGGCCTCGCGGCGGCCGGCGGTGGTTGCAAGAAGATGTAACACCCGTGCGCAAGGTCATGGCTGGCGTGGCGTTGACCCCTCCAGGTGGACGTGCTTCCCTCCCCCGGCCCGCATGACCGCCCCCATCCCGCTCAATTCGTCCGGCAAGAAGGTCTACTTCGTCTCGCTCGGCTGTCCCAAGAACCAGGTGGATACGGAGATCATGCTGGGTGTGGTGCGCGACCAGGGCCACGAGCTGGTCGACTCGGCCGAGGAAGCGGACACGCTGGTCGTCAACACCTGCGGCTTTATCGAGGACGCCAAGCAGGAGTCGATCGACACGATCCTCGAGCTCGCGCAGGCCAAGGCTGCGGGTCAAGGGAAGCGGCTGGTCGTCGCCGGGTGCCTGAGCCAGCGCTACCCGGAGGAGCTCGCCAAGGAGATGCCGGAGGTCGACAACTTCCTCGGCTCGGCGGACATGCTGGGGCTCGCGCAGGTGCTTCAGGGCGGCGCGCAGCGCATGGGTGTGTCCCCGCTCGGCCGCCGCGCCTACCTCTACGACCACACGACGCCGCGCCAGGTCAGCGGCAAGCGCCACAGCGCATACTTGAAGATCGCCGAGGGCTGCGACCGGCCGTGCGCGTTCTGCATCATTCCCAAGCTGCGCGGCGCGCAGCGCAGCAGAACGATCGCCAGCATCGTCGCCGAGGCGGAGGCGCTCGTCGGTAACGGCGCGCGCGAGCTGTGCCTGGTGGCGCAGGACCTGACGACCTACGGCACCGACCTCGACGACAAGCCGAGCTTCGAGCTGCTGCTCGATGGCCTGTGCCAGGTCCGCGACCTGCGGTGGATCCGGCTGCACTACGCGTTCCCGACCACGGTCACCGATGGGTTGTTGAAGCAGATCTCGAGCGAGCCGAAGATCGCCACCTACCTCGATGTACCGCTGCAGCACGTCGACACCGAGGTCCTCAAGCGCATGCGCCGGGGCTACACGGAGAAGGTGGTCCGCAACCTGGTCGACCGCCTGCGCGCGCAGTCGAACTACATCCACCTGCGCACGACGATGCTTGTCGGCCACCCGGGCGAGACCGAGGCGGCGTTCCAGCGGCTGTACCAATTCGTCGAGGAGGGCCAGATCGATCACCTCGGCGTGTTCCCGTGGTCGCGCGAGGACGGCACGCCGTCCGCGCTGCTGCCCGGTCGCGTCGACCCCGAGGAGGCCGAGGAGCGTCGCCTCGCGCTGATGGAGCTGCAAGAGGAGATCCGTCAGGCCCGGCAGGAGGCGATGATCGGCCGCGAGATCGAGGTCATGGTCGAGGGCGTCAGCGAGGAGAGCGAGTTCCTGCTCGAGGGCCGCCACGAGGGCCAGGCCCCCGGCATCGACGGCAAGGTCATCCTCACCGATGGCAGCGCCGAGCCCGGCGACTTCGTCCGCGCCCGCGTCAAGCAGGCCGAGGCGCACGACCTCGTCGCCACGCTCGAGCTGTGATCACTTCTTCTTGGCCGGCCGCTTCATGGTCTTGGCCGGCTTGACCTCGGTCAGGTGCGCCGGAACCACGAGCGCGTGCGGGCCGGTGAGCATCTGCGCCTTCTCGGCCCCCACGTCGTCGACGTAGAGGTTGATCATGAAGCCATAGACGAGCTCGACCTCTTCCTTGGAGGCGACGAGGCCGTTGTCGACGATCATCCGCTCGATGACGGCGGCGACATCCTCGGCGCTGCGCGGCGGGTGGGCCTCGATGTCTGCGAGCGGGTGACACTCGGAGCAGATCTTCTCGTAGAGGACGCGGTCGGCCCCAAAGTTGCTGCCGCGCTTGGTCGCCACGGCGATCGCGGTGGCCCGGCGCTCGGCGTGCTCCTCGTGCTGCGCGAGGTCGCTGGCGCTGACATCGTTGGCGATCGCGATCAGGTATGCGGTCACCTCCCACTGCTCGGCCTCGCCGAGCGGCTCGCTAAAGGTCGGCTTCTCCGCCATCCGCTTGACCGTCCGCCACCAGTCCGCCGGCTTGCGCGGCTGGACCAGCACGGTCTTGAGGTCGTGACAGACGACGCACTTTTGCGCGAGCACGTTGCGACCGCGCCGAAGTGACTCGACCGCGGTCAGCTCCCCGACCCTGGCACCCTCGGGCAGGCCGGCCATCGGTAGCGCCCGCGCGAGGGCCTCGCGACTCTCGTCGCTGTACACGCTGCCGCCGACCTGTCCGCGGGCGAGCCCGTACTCGTGCAGCGCGAACGGGACCGAGAGCCCGCACAGCAGCACGGTGTTGATGAACACCATGGCGCTGAGCGCCGGCTGCCAGGCCCTAAGATCACGGGCGAAGCTGGCGATCAGCTGGAGCATCAACAGGGCGCCGAGCACGAAGCCGATCGCCACGTGAAACACGGTGCGCGGCGGCAGCTCGACCTGATAGGCCCACAGCCGCGGCAGCATCTCGAACATCATCAGGACGTAGATCCCGGCGTAGATCAGCTCGAAGATCCCGCGCAGACGCAACAACAGCGGCCCCCCGGCCGTGTCACCGTTCGAGCGCCAGTAGATCATCCGCAAGCAGGTCGCCGTCAGCGAGGCGACCATGAACAGCAGCCCGAGTGTCACGCTGATCGCAATGTCCATGCCGAGCACCCGTCTCCAGCGCCGGTCATCGGCGCCAAGACTCGACGCTAACACGTCCTCCCTCTAGCGACTCTGCGTGCTTGCGCGCACGCGTGCTTGCGCGCGCGGCCTGTCGGCGACAGACCGTGACGGAACAACGCTCGATGTGCTGCGATCGGGGTCGCAGAGCCTCGCTACCCTCACTTGAGCGCGACGACGTAGGCCAGCCAGGCCTCCTGATTGTCGATCTCCGTCTGCTCGATGAAGTCGCCGGTGCCGGTCAGGAACTCGTCGTCCTCGTCGCCGTCGACGTGCTCGAAGTAGAACTTCACCTCGCGAAAGCCCGCAGCGAGCAACAGCTCCCGCAGCTCGGGCAGGGTCCACAGGCGCCAGTCGTAGGTGAAGGCCCGCTTGATCTCGCTGCCGTCGCGAAAGCGCCAGCTGATGTGACACACCGTGTGGTGGTCGATCGGTGAGAATTTCTCCTGCTCCCAGACATAGGTCGCGCCGCCGCGGACCTGCCGCTCCTCCTCGAGGGTGCTCATGCTCTCGGTGCCGCCGTAGACCTCGAGCGCGAGCACGCCGTCGCGGATCAGGCCGGCGTGGGCGGCCGTGAAGTAGGCCTGGAGGTCGTCGCGGGTCTGGAATACGCAGTAGCTGAAGTTCATCGCCAGGGTCAGGTCGACCTTGGCGAAGCGAGTCTCACGCACGTCGGCCTGGGCCAGCTTGACGCGGCGGGCGACGTCCGTGCCCGCCGGCTCGAGGTTGTGTACGCGGCCCCACTCGAGCGTCGCGCCGTCGAGATCGACGCCGAGCGCGGTGCGCTTGGGGTCGCTCTTGCACCACTCGGTCGACAGATGCGCGGTGCCGCAGAAGTCCTCGCGCATGCGCAATGGTTTGCGGCCGCGGTACTTCTCGAACTCGGCCTCGAAGAACTCGATGTCGACGCCGGGCGACTGCACGGAGACCTGGTAGAGCGCATGCGTGTCGGCGCGCTGGGCCAGAGTCGGGCGGGCGGCCTTCTTGGCGGTCGTCTTCTTGGCCGCAGGCTTCTTGGCGGTCTTCTTGTTCGTGGTGGTGTTCGCGGTGGTCTTGGCTGGCTTTTTGGGCATGGCGTTCACGCGGGGGTCAGCGCTCGGCGGCGAGGTAGGTCCACCAGATCTCCTGGTTTTCGACGTAGTCGGGCTCGTAGAACACGCCGGTACCCTCGCCCTTGGCGTCGGTCTTCTCCCAGTAGAAGTGGACCCTGGAGAAGCCGGCCTCGAGCAAGATGTCGCGCAGCTCGGGGGCCATCCACAGGCGCCAGTCGTAGGTGAAGGCGCGGTAGATCTTCGAGCCGTCGGGGAACAGGAAGTGGATGTAGCAGAGGAAGTCGTGGGTGAAGGCGTCGAACTTGGCCTGCTCCCAGCGGTAGATGAAGTCGGTGTGATCGTTGTCGGTCGTGCCCTCGACGATCGCCTCGGTGCCGCCGAGCATGTCGAGCAGGAACACGCCCTCGCGGTTGAGGCCCGCGTACACCGCCGTGAAATACTCGAGCAGCTCCGCGCGCTGCTTGAAGCAGTAGTAGGAAAAATTGAGCGCGCAGGTCAGGTCGACCTTGGGCTTCTTGACGTTACGGACGTCCTCGCACAGCAGTGTGATGCGGCTGGCGATCTCGCGGCCGGCGGGGACGATGTGGTGCTCGAGGCCCCAGTTCATCGTCTCCTGCGAGAGGTCGACGCCCAGCGCGGTGCGCTCGGGCGAGCTGCGGGCCCACTCGGCGCACAGGGCCGCGGTGCCGCAAAAGTCCTCGCGCATACTGATCGGATCGTGCCCGCGGATCTTGCGATACGTGCGGGCGAAGAACTTCACGTCGCCCTCGGGGTCTTGCACCGCTCGCTCGTAGAGCGCGTGGCGGTCCGCCTGCGCGGCGAGGGTGCGGGGAGGCTTGGGTTTCGAGGCGGCGCTGCTGCGGGGCAAGGGGACCTACGCGCGGCAAAATACGCGAGGTCGCCTCGCAAGGTCCACTGCTACTGCGCGGGGCTCGGCCCGAACGTCAGCCGCCGAGCAGCTCGGTCAAGCCGTCGTACGCCGTGGTGACGTTGCGGGTGACCTCGGTGGCGGCCTTGTACTTCTCCGGGTCCTTGGCGAACTTGTCCGGGTGGTACTGGACCAGCAAGCGCCGGTAAGCCTTGCGGACCGTCTGGTGGTCGGCGCCAGGCTCGAGCTCGAGGGTCCGGTACCAGCGCAGGCGCTCGGCCTCGGGCGTCGGACGACCGCCGTTGAACTGGCCTCCGCCGCGCGCCTGAGCGGCCTCGAAGGCCTTCTCCCACGCCTCCTCCGCGGCGTCCTTGAACTTGCGCGCGGTCCGCCCGGCCTTGGCCCCCACGGTGCCGGCGACCTCGTCGTCGAGGGCGCGCCGCTCCTCGTCGCTGAGGCCGTCGAGCACGTCGGGCTTGAGGGCGGAGCGAAAGTCCGTCACGTTCGAACGGGCCATGTCCCAGAGGCGCTTACCGAGGCTCACCGCCCCAATATGGCCCTTTTGGGCGACCCCTGCAAAGGGGCTCAGAAGTCCTCGTACTCGTCGTCTTTGAGGGGCGGGCGCGCAGGCGCGGGGACGGGCGCCGGTACAGAGCGGGCGCTGGGCTGCGTCTGGCTCGCCGACGGTGAAGTCCGCGAGGCCTGCGGGCTCCGGCGTGAGGCTGATGCGGCTGATGCCGCTGATGCCGCTGATGCGGCTGATGCCGCGGCATTCGCGGCATTGATCGCGTCGGGGGCGAGCTCCTCGATGCTGGCGTTGAGGTAGCCGGCGCCGCTCTCGGCGACCATGTCGCTGCTGCTGAGGTTGGTCGCCGACTCGTCGCCCTCCTCGCCCTCCTCGTCGATCTGGGCCAGCTCGTCTGCGGTCAGCTCGCGCGTGCGAAACGCCTGCTCCGAGCCGGCGCGCACCCGGTACCAGGCGATGGCATCGATGACGCGCAGCTGCATCACCGCGGCGAGGTTGTTGAAGGAGACCCCCATTCCGCGCGGCTCGTCCTGATGATGTACGACACGACCAGCGCCGTGGATGACGACCGGGTCGTCGAGCAGCACGGTGAAGCGCAGGTCGACCGCGGTGCCGACCGGCAGGCGCACGCGCGTGTTGATGAACACGCCGTACTCGCTGAGGTTGCTGACGAAGGTCAGCCCGGGACCCTGGGCGGCGAATTCCGGGTTGATCGGGAGGCGTTCGCCGCGTCGCCGGTCATCCCTGTCTCGCGCCTGCACTACCATGGTCCCGGTCTCCCGCTCACTCGCTGTTCGGACGGCCCTTGTTCTTCGACCTTATCTCGAATTTCTCGATGTGGAAATCCTTGCGGCTCTGGACCTCGATGCCCCGCTGGATCCGCTTGACCATGTGGTCGATCGCCGCGATCTCCGGGCCGTTCATCAGGTCCGCCACCGGCGGCGCCGCCTGGA
The DNA here is from genome assembly GCA_043752905.1 of Nannocystis sp. Lineage (GTDB taxonomy): Bacteria > Myxococcota_A > Polyangia > Nannocystales > Nannocystaceae > Nannocystis. The sequence goes on from JAYUXQ010000950.1 coordinate 7,214, forward strand.
TCAGGATGCTGTCGCCGGTCATGTGGGGCGCTTCGCGACGAATTTCGCGCAAGATCTCGTATGTGACGGTGCTGGCGCTCTTGGTGTAGCCCTTGCCGTTGCACGACTCGCACGGGGCGGTCAGCAGGCGGCCGAGGCTCTCGCGCGTCCGCTTGCGGCTCATCTCGACGAGGCCCATCTCCGAGATCTTGGTGATGTGGGCCTTGGCGCGGTCCTTTCGCAGGACATCTTGCAGCTTGCGGTAGACCTTGCGCCGGTTGGACTCCTTGTCCATGTCGATGAAGTCGATGATCACCAGGCCGCCGAGGTTGCGCAGGCGCAGCTGCTCGGCGATCTCCTCCGCCGCCTCGAGGTTGGTCTGGGTGATCGTCTCCTCGAGCGTCTTGCCCTTGGCGCCGACGAACTTGCCGGTGTTGACGTCGATCGCCGTGAGCGCCTCGCCCTGATCGAAGACCAGCGAGCCGCCGCTCTTGAGCGGGACCTTGCGCTCGAGCGCGCGGTTGAGCTCGATCTCGATGCCGTAGCCGTCGAAGATCGGCTCGCGCCCGCTGTACTGCTCGATCTTCTGGGCGCAGTCCGGCATGAAGGCCGAGACGAAGCGCACCAGCTTCTCGTGCGCCTGGCGGTCGTCGACGATCACCTTGCTCAGCTCGGGCGTCAGGTTGTCGCGCACGACCCGGAGCATCAAGTTGAGGTCGCGGTACAGCAGCACCGGGGCCCGATGCACGCGCTCGTTGACCTTGATGTTGGCCCACAGGCGCAGCAAGTAGTCCATGTCGGCCCGGATCTGGCCGTTGGTCGCCGTCTCGGCGACCGTGCGGACGATGAAGCCGGCGCCGGACGGGCGCATCTGGTCGACGAGGCGACGCAGGCGACGACGCTCGCGGTCGCTCGAGATCCGCCGCGAGATGCCGATGTGGCTCACCGTCGGCATGAACACGACGTTGCGACCCGGCAGCGAGATGTACGTGGTGATCCGCGCGCCCTTGCTGGAGATCGGGTCCTTGACGACCTGGACGAGGATCTCCTGACCGGGACGCACCAGCTCGGTGATGTCGGCGTGCTTGCCGGGGCGGCGCGGGACGGTCTCACCGTCGTCGTCCTCGATCGGCGTGGGCGCGCCAGACGAGCCAGGCGCAGCGATGTCGCCGGCGTACAGGAAGGCGGCCTTCTCCTCGCCGATGTCGACGAAGGCGGCCTGCATGCCCGGCAACACCCGCAGCACCTTGCCCTTGTAGACGTTGCCCACGGTTCCACGCTCGCGCTCGCGCTCGACGTAGAACTCGGACAAGATCCCGCTCTCAATGAGGGCGACCCGGGTCTCCGGGCCATCTGCGTTGACTACAATGACGGAATCAGACACGGCGGCCGTGCCTTCCTAGCACAACCGGGCGCGCCCATGACAAGGGATGACAGGGGACCCCGAGGATCGGAGAGGACCCGGGCCAAAATGCCACCCCCGGCGCGGGATAAACGGAGCAGTCGGCACCTGCGCTGGTTCATGGGACGAACGACGCTTTGGCCTTTCCTGGGGACACGGCTTTCTGTACTGTTCGTCGCCGTATGGCCTTTCAGTACCAAGCGGGGATCTACAAGACGACGAAGTTTCTGCCCGGGCATGAAGCGACCGTCGCCCCCAACATGTTGATCCTGATCCGTACGGACGCCGAATTCGCGCCGGCCTCCGTCCTGCTGCCCGTCAACAACATCCACAACCAATGGCGCTTCCAGATGCCCGGGGTGAAGATCCCGACGGCGTCGTTCGGATGGGGCGAGTCCCTGGTCAAGCTGCCGCACGAGGGCTTTTACCGGCTCACCCGCGAGTTCAGCTTCGGCGACACCGGCAAGTGGCTCAAGAACGCCATCGTCCAGCTCGGCTACACCCGCGCCGGCGAGCCGATCCTGTTCATCGCCCAGCGCCGCAGCCCGCTCGTCAGCAACGACCTGTTCTTCAGCGACAAGGGCGTCAAGATCGAGATGAAGGACATCGACTCCATGCTCGAGGCCCTCACCTGGTATCAGGAGCCCGACAAGAAGGCGAACTGAGCCCCTGGCTCGTCGACCCCGTCGACTCCGTCGACTCCGTCGGCCCGACCCCATCGACCCCATCGACCCCGTCGACCCGACCCCATCGAATCGGGACGCACGGCCTTTCCTCCGGAGCCTCGACGTCGCGTGACGTTCGGGGCTCTCGGCGTTCGACCGGTCAGCCGACGTGCTGCTCGGAGATCTCCTCACCGACCTCGATGCGGATCTTCTGTCCGCGCGCGCCCCTGGCCTGGATCCGCTGTAACAGCATGGCGCTCGCGCCGCCCATGTTGATCCAGCCCTCGTCCGACTCGTCGACCACCGAGCCCCACACGATCACCCGCAAAGGTACCGGCGGGCTGACCCTCAGCCCGTTTTTTTGCCAGTAGAAAAAGGGGCTGTGCCAGCAACTGTCGATGGTCTCCCACTCGTTGTCGGTCTTGAAGGTGTGGATGCTGACGTGGTCCATCGCGCGGCGGTTTTACGTCGCCACCACGTCGCGGGCAAGCCGACCCGCGTCGCGCTACAGTGCTCCACATGGACGTCGCGGTCGTCGGCGCGGGCATCGTCGGCTGCGCGCTCGCGTCGGCCCTGGCCCGTCGCGGCCGCGCGGTGGTCGTGCTCGAGCGAGCCGAGCGCGAGGCCACCGGCATTACCAGCCGCAACAGCGGCGTGATCCACAGCGGGCTGTACTATCCCCCGGGCTCGCTCAAGTCGGAGACCTGTCTCCGGGGACAGGCGCTGCTGTACGCGTGGGCGACCGCGCAGGGGGTCCCGCACGCGCGCACCGGCAAGCTGGTGGTCGCGCGTGACGAGCCGGAGGAGGCCGCGCTGGCGGCCCTGCACGCCAACGCGATCGCGGCGGGCGCGAGGGGCCTGCGCTGGATCTCCGGATCGGAGGTCGCGCGCCGCGAGCCGGCCTTGCCGGCCATGCGCGTCGCCCTGTGGTGCGAGCACAGCGGGATCGTCGACCCGCACGCGTTCGCCAGCTCGCTGCGCGCCGACGCCGAGCGCCTCGGCGCGACCTTCGTGACCCGGTGTGAGCTACAAGCGATCTCTCCGACCTCGTCGGGACTTCGCCTCGAGACCACCCGCGGGGAGCTCGAGGTCGGCGCGCTGATCAACGCCGCGGGCCTCGACGCCGACCGCGTCGCCGCGCTCGCTGGCGTGGCCGCGCCGCAGATCTATCCGTGCCGCGGGGACTACTTCCGGCTGCACACGCCCGGCCGGCACCGCCACCTCGTGTACCCCGTGAAGGCGCCCGGCAGCCCGGGCCTGGGCGTGCACCTGACGCTCGAGCTCGACGGCGGGATGCGCCTCGGGCCCGACGCCGAGTACGTCGCCTCGCGCGACGACTTCGGCCCGGCGGAGCACAAACACGCGATGTTTCTGGCGGCCGCGCAGGCGCTGCTCGGGCCGCTGACGCCGGCCCAGATCAGCTACGACGGCTGTGGGATCCGTCCCAAGTTGCGCGGACCGGGCGAGGCGCATGAGCGAGACTTCGTGATCCTCGAGGGCCCGGCCAGCGTGCACCTGGTCGGCATCGAGTCACCGGGTCTGACCGCCGCGCTCGCGCTCGCCGAGCGCGTCGCGGCGATGGTCTAGAGGCCCGTCAGGGCTTCTCGATGCGGATCAGGATCGCGGAGATGTTGTCGTTGCCGCCAGCGTCGTTGGCGGACTTGATCAGCTCGTTGCAGGCGTTGTCGAGGCTGTTGCTGGCGGTCGAGATCTCGCGCATCTGCGGGTCGCTGAGCATGCCGCACAGGCCGTCCGAGCACAAAAGGTAGAGGTCGCCGACCTTGAACTCGTCGTGGATGACGTCGACGTGGACCTGCTCGTTGAGGCCGAGCGCGCGCACGACGACGTTCTTGTGCGGGAGGTTGATGCCCTCGTCGCTCGACATCTCCTTCATGCGCAGGAAGTCGTTGAGGAACGAGTGGTCCTCGGTCAGCGCCTGGATGTTGCTGCCACGGATGCGATAGACGCGGCTGTCGCCGACGTGGCCGATGTAGAACCGGCCCTGGCTGAAGTACATGGCATCGACGGTGCAACCCATGCCTTTTTTGCCGGTCTCGGCGGCGGCGGTCTCGAAGATGTTGGAGTTGGCGAGCTGGATGGCGACGGCCATGCGCTGGCGCTCGACCTCGAGGTTGGGCAGCTTGAGCGGCCAGGTCGTCGGGCCGGAGCGGGCCGTGTCCCGATAATACTGGTCGATCGTCTCCACCGTGATGCGGCTGGCGACCTCACCGCTGGCGTGTCCACCCATGCCGTCGGAGACGACCGCGAGGGCCATCTCCTTGGGGACCAGCACGTTGTCCTCGTTCTGGGCCCGGACGCGGCCGATGTCCGTCTTGCCGGCGAACCGGACGCGGTGCGGGCCGACCATGAAGCTGATGCTCATGCGCCCGCACCGTAGCAGGCCCGCACCGCCGAGTGCTAGCATCTCCGGCGGATGAGCACGGGCACGCCTGGCGCAACGACCGCGAAGGCCGCAGAGGTGGCGGAGGTCGTCGATCTCCGGGCCCCGGGGCTACCGCGGCTCGTGTTCGCCCTCCTGCGCGCCCGCTTTAGCGGTCTGCTGACGTTGCCGCAGACTGAGCCGGAGGCCGGCGAGCGAACGGTATGGTTTCAGGGCGGCATGCCGATCTTCACCGACTGGGTCAGCCCGGAGGACTCCCTCGGGCAGATCCTCGTCGAGACTGGTCAGCTCCCGGAAGAGGAGCGGGATCGCGCTGTCCGGGCGCTCGACAGTCTCCCGCCCACGGCGGCCCGCGAACGCTTCGGCCATTACCTGGTCCGCCGGCGGCTCCTGACGACCGCCCAGCTGCGCAAGGCGCTGCGGGTCCAGTGCGCGCGCAAGCTGGTGCACTGCTTCGCGGTGCGTCGCGGCGAGGCGCGGGTCACCGGCGGCGAGTCGAGCGAGGTCGACGAGCACACGCTCGGGGCCCAGGTCAACGCGCTCGAGCTGATCTTCGCCGGCATCACGAAGCACTACGACCTCGGACGGATCGCCATCGACATGGCGCGGCTGTTCGAGGCGCCGCTGCGCATCCGCTCGTCGCTCGAGCGCTACCGGGCCCACTTCCACTTCACGCCCGCGGACGAGGCCGTGATCGCGGCCTTCCAGTCCGGCGCGACGATCCTCGAGGCCGCGGCGCGCAGCGGTCAGAGCCGCCTGCGCGTCGCCCAGATCGCATACACGCTGTGGGCCTGTCAGATGCTCAAGGGCGCCCAGACGGCGCGCGACACCTCCGGCGCCCAGGCGGTCGTCGACGCCAGGCCGGCCGCGCGCAAGGCCAGCATCGGCGCCGGCAACGTCGACCCCGACCGCCTCGCCGAGTTCGCGGCGGAGCTCACTCGCCTCGAGGCCGCGGTCGCGGCCGGCGGCAACGCCTTCGAGCTGATGGGCGTGCCGTGGACGGCCGGCCGCACCGAGGTGCGCGCGGCGTGGCACGGCCTGAGTCGTCGCTTCCACCCGGACGCGCTGGCGCACCAGGAGCTCGGCCATTTACGCGAGCGCTCGGCGGCGGTGTTCGCCAGCCTCAACGAGGCCTATCAGATCCTCAGTGACACGCGGCAGCGCGAGGAACTGGCGGCGCTGCTGCGATCCGGCGGGCGGCCGCGCGACCGCGACACGCCGGCGCCGACGACCCAGGCGATCCTCGAGAGCGAGGCGATCGCACGCGAGGCCGACAAGTTGCTGCGCGCCGGCAACTTCGAGCGGGCGCTCGAGCGCTACCGCAAGGCCGGTGAGCTGAGTCCCGAGGACCTCGAGCTGCGAGCCGCGATCGCCTGGTGCGAGTATCAGAAGAGCCCTGACAAGGCGCCGCTGCGTGGCCCGACCGAGGTGACGCTGCGCGGGGTCCTGGCCCGCCAGCCGCGCTGCGCCCGGGCGCACTACTTCCTCGGCCTGCTGTACATGCACGCGAGCGACGATCAGGCCGCGCTGGCCGCTTTCACGTCCGCGCTGGATCTCGAGCCGGAGATGCTCGACGCCAGGCGCCAGATCCACGCGATCGAACTGCGCGGCTCGACGCCGCCAGTGACCGACCCGCGCAGCTCCGGCCTGTTTCGTCGCCGCTCCTGACGCGAATCGCCGCGCCCGCGGCCAGCTCCACGTCGATGACCCGCGCTTCACCGCCAACATCGACGATACGGCGCCGGGCCTCGCTAAATACGCGGCGCAGGCGTTCGCCGCGAACGCGGCGCGCTGACTCCCGGCTTCAGAGCCCGTACTTGCAGCCCTTGACGCAGGTCTCGTTGTGGCGCTCGCTGGCGGCCTTGAGTTCGTCTCTATTGAAATCGTCGTGCAGGACGTCGGCGCCGTCCCAGTCGCGGCGGAGGTACAACCTCGCGGCGAGGCCCATGAGGTCGAAGTCGAAGGTCGGCTGGGCGAGGCGGGCGTTGTCGCGGACCTCGTAGGGGCCGCGGCGCTTGCGGTCGGCGGAGGCGACGAGGGTGGTTTGGTTGCCGCCCTCGCTGACGAAGCTGTAGGTGCCGGGGAACACGGCGGCCATCGTCTCGCGGTCATGGGGGTACATGCGCGTGACGTTGTGCAGGTTGGCGACCACGACGCCCTGCGGGCTCAGGCGCGCGAGCACGGCCCGGTAGAACTCGAGGGTCTTGAGGTGGAAGGGTACGAACACGCCACGGAAGGCGTCGAGCATGATCATGTCCCACTGGGTCGTCGAGCGCTCGACGAACAGGCGGGCGTCTTCCACGTGGCAGCGGTAGCGCGGGTCGTCCTTCGGGACGTCGAAGTAGGTCTGGGCCAGACGCACGACCTCCGGGTCGATCTCGACAGCGTCGATCTCGAGGCCGGGGAGGCGACCGCGGAGATAGTTGCTCATGCCGCCTCCGCCGAGCCCGAGCATCAACAGGCGCGTCGGCCTCGGCTGCAATAAAAAGCCCGCCATCATCGTGCGCGTGTAGTCGAGGTCGAGGCTCGCCGGGTAGGCCCGGTCGACCCGCGACTCGATGTACTGCATGCCGTTGTCGCCGACGAAGTACATCGTGCGGACCGTGCCGCTCTCGGCGACCCGGACGTGGTTGAACTGCGAGCGCGCCTCGGCGAGCACGGTCTCCTGCGGGCCCGCGGCGGCCGACCGACCGCAGGCGAGGCTCGCGGCGCCGAGTGCCGAGGCGCGCAGCACCCCGCGACGCGACCAGCCGGCGGCTGCGAACTCCGGACGGGTGGCGTGGGGGTCTGCGGTCACCGGCGCGAGCGTATCCGGTCCGCGGCGCCGGCTCAACGGGCACTGGCCACGGCGCAGGTCGTCGCCAGCGAGCACGTCGGCGGTCGGACCGCCCCGGCGCGCCCCGGCGCGCCCCGGCGGTGCATCGATCTGTCCCCGGGGACAGATCGCTTTGTGCCGGCGCCGTGCCCCCGGTGGTTTGCGGCAATTTTGCGTGCGCGGCTCGCCTGGCGTAGCAAGCAGCCGTGCGACTCGCTGCGTGCCTCGGCCTCCTCGCCTTCGCCACCTTCTTCGGCGCCCTGGTGATCGGTCACGGGGTGGTGTTGCCGGGGCTGGCCGGCTCACCTCTGATCGACGCCAACCTCGGCAACGCGCTCGCGGCCCCGCTGGGGCTGCGCCTCGCGGAGATCCTCGTCGGGGCCGGCGTCGTGCTGGTGATGACTGTCCCACGGTGGATCTCATCGCGGATGGCGACCACCCTCGCGCTGCTGCTCACCGGCGCCGCCCTCGCCCATCGCCTGCTGCTGCTGCCGCACCTCGAGCGCCTGTGGGCACGCGTCGACATCATCGCCGGGCGGCCGGTCGACACCCTCGCCGAGGCCCAGCGCTGGACGCAGCACCAGCAGTGGCTGCTGCTCGCCATGGGTCTGCTGCTGGTCGTCCTCGCCGGCCTGGCGACGCGCAGCCCGTCCCGCGCGTAACCGCCGGCGGGTCGGCGCTGGTTGGTTCATCGGGCCCGTGTTACCTCCCCGGGAGATCTGGCCCGGAACTTGCTCGGGCCCCCTGCATCTCGCGCCCTGCCATGTCCGTCTCCCGTCGCCCACGCGCCTGTGTCCCCCGTCCTGCCCGCTTTGCGCGGCTGCTGGCGCTGGTGACCCTCTGTCTCGGGTTTGTCATTCCGTCACGCGCGCTCGCCAACCCTGGACTCGCTGGCACGCGGCACCTCGGGATGGGCGGCGCCTCGCGGGCGAGCGCTCGCGGGGCCGGGGCGATGCTGGTGAACCCGGCCAACCTCGGCTTCACGCGGCAATTCGAGATCGAGCCGGCCTATCAGGGCAACATCGAGAGCAACACGCACGGGGCGGGGCTGCTGGTGATGGACTCGCTGCTCAACGAGCGGCTCGCGCTCGGGCTCGGCTACGTCGCGACGATCGGCGCGCCGCGGGTCAGCTACGACACGGACACCGGCGACACCGAGCAGATCAAGCTGGTCCACACCGCCCACGAGGTCAGCCTGCCGATCGCCATCAACGTGGCGCTCGGCTGGCTCGCGTTCGGCGTGCGACCCAAGTTCCAGTACAGCGCATTGCGCTTCCAGGACACCGCCGGCGCGCGCCACGACGCGCGCGCCGAGCAGACCAAGTTCGGCCTCGACCTCGCGCTGACCTTCAGCGCCCGCCAGTGGGTCAACGTCTCGGTCATTGGTCAAAACATCTCGGGGCAAAACGTCCCGGCGACCACCCTCAACCTGGCGCCCTACAGCTTCGACCTGACGACGCTCGACCGCAGCCGCGTCAGCCCGGTGTCGGACTACGCGCGGACGCTGGCGCACGGCCTCGCGGTGTTCCCCACGCGCAAGCCGACCTTCTCGATCAACTTCGACGGCGTCTACGACTTCACCTCGTTCCGTTACGGCTTCGCGGAGGCCGACAAGTCCACGCGGATGTTGTTCGCTGGCGGCGTCGAGTACTCGATCCGGGACGTGGTCCCGCTGCGCCTCGGCGGGTTCTGGGACAGCCGGGGCAAGGGCAAGACGGACGACCGCGGCTACGTCGCGCTCGGCGTGGGATACTTCCGAGCGGCGCTCAGGGGGGCGGTCGGGTTCAACCTCGGGGTCGGCTTCTCGCGCCAGATCACCGGTCCGAGCCCGGAGACCCTGCTCGCGGTCAGCCTGGGGATTCTACTAAACCCGCAGCGCTGAGCCGATTTGGCCCCGAGCGCCGCCCCGGGTGCGATCCCGGACGCTCTTTGCAGGTGCAGGAACCTTGTGTGCGCGGGGTGGTCTGATCGAAAGTGAGTCGCGTGACCGACCCCGACCCCAGCGCGACGCCTCGAGTCGTCGACCTCGCGGCGCTGAGCGAGGTGGTCGAGCCCGACGAGCCCGAGCCGGCGCCGCCGGACGACGCGACCCTCACGCCGGCGCAGCGCGAGGAGGCGGCCAAGCGCGCCGAGCAGGATCGCCGTGACCGGCGGCTGGTCCGGCGCCTGAAGGAAGGCGACGAGCGAGCCTTCCAGGAGCTGGTGCACACGTATCAGAACCGGATCTTCGGGCTGATGCTGCGCATGATCAACAACCGCCAGGAAGCCGAGGACCTCGCGCAGGAGGTGTTCATCATCGTCTATCGGGCGATCGGCAGCTACCGCGGCGAGGGGCGGTTTTATACCTGGCTGTATCGCATCGCCAGTAACACCTGCAAAAACCGGCTCAAGTATCTCAAGGGTCGCAACTTCCATCGTAGCGTCGAGATCGAGGACTCGCCGCAGGCGCAGCTGCCGTCGGCCGAGGGCGGCGCGGTCGTCACCTTCCAGAGCCAGGTCCCCGGGCCGGAGGCGACGCTCGAGGGCACGCGCATGGAGCAGGTCATCCAGCGCGAGCTCGGCGCCCTCGACCCCGAGCACCGCCTGTTGATCGTGCTCCGCGACATCCAGGGCCTGAGTTATCAGGACATCATCCGCATCACCGGATTGCAGGAGGGCACGCTCAAGTCCCGCCTGCACCGGGCCCGCCTGGCGCTCAAGGAGCGCCTCCAGCCGTACCTGCGCTGATGCAGGGTGCGATCGCAGCTGCCACCCGTTACTCTCGAGCGAGCGCCATGGCCGAGCCAAGCCCCACCGATGCCGACGCGCTGCTGAGCGCCTACCTCGACAAGCAGCTCGCGCCCGACGAGGCCGCGAGGGTCGAGCAGATGCTCGCCGAGTCGCCCGAGGCGCGCGAGGAGCTCGACGGCCTGCAGAGCATGCTCAAGCTGGTCAAGGGCCTGCCCGAGGTCGTCGCCCCGCCGGATTTTTACGAGAAGATCGCCAAGAAGGTCCGCAAGCGGCGTGGCCGGCTCGAGGTGTTGTGGATGCTGGCGCTGCCGTTCCAGGTGCTCAGCGTCGTGCTGATCCTCGTCGTCGCGGTGACGTACATGCTGCTGCACCTCGACAACGACCCGAGCGTCAAGCTCGAGCGCGACCCGACCGTGCAGCCGCAGAAGCCCGCGCCCTGATCTGATCGTTTACTTCTGTGAGATGTCGACGACGATGCGCGCCTGGTTGCCGGCGCCTGGCGTGCCGGTCAGCGTGTACGTGCCGGCGGGTCCATTGATGTCACCGCTGAGGGTGTTGCTGCCGAGGTCGAACACCGCGCGGATCTCCCGCTGCGGCGCGCCGCCGACGTCGGGCAACGCGTTGATGTCGTAGTCGAGCTGGGCGTCGGGGCAGACGCCGTCGTAGGTCGGGCAGTGGTTCTGGTTGGCCTGGTTCGGCGTGCACTCGGCCGGCGCGGCGGCGCAGTAGCTGTGACACAGCGCGTAGGGCCAGCCGCCCTGGCTGGTGCACGCGGTCCTCGGGGGCGGGTCGCGGTCCCACAGGCGCAGCGAGATCGCCACGTTGCCGCCGGCCTGGACCTGACGCTCGACGGTCCAGCCGGTCTTTAGCAGGTTCTTGTTGCGCGTGAACGTGCGTGACACGCCGGCCTGGGTGTTGGCGCTGGCCATGACGTCGATCCCGAAGTCGGCCTGCTGGTTCTCGAAGCGGTCGCGCTCGGGGCCGATCGCCTCGAGCTGCTTGATCGTAATCTGCACCGTCTTGCGCGGGCTGTGCGGCTTCGGGATGTCGAAGTAGAGCGTGTACTCGCCGCCGCGCGGGGTGTGGTCGATCTTCAGCTTGTGCGGGAAGGGGCTCGCCTGCGCCGCTTGCGTATACAACGCGTCGTACTCGCTGGCGGTCAACAGGCGCACCTGGATCGCCCGCGCGTCCCAGGTCTGGCGGTCGGCGAGGTGCAGGAGGTCGAGGGTGTCCTCGAGCTCGCGCCGGAGCACCAGCATGCGGTCGGGGTTGTTGTCCTCGCTGGCCTCGGACTTCGCGAGCGCGATCAGCAGGTTGATGTCCTCCTTGCGCTGCGCGAGGTCGCCGTTGTCCTCGATCACCGCCGTCACGATCACCAGGCCGCTGTTCCAGTTCCCCGGCCACGACGGGCTCGACCACACCTCCCCCGCGCTGGCCCCCGAGCTCGCGCCGTTGGCCACCCCCAGCGTGCCGCTGTCGGGCAGCGTCCGCGTGACCGCCTTGTAGGGCTCGGTCGGGCCGCCGGGCGTGAACACGGCCGTGAACACGACCGGCTCGTCGGTGCCGTCGGCGTCGGCCCCCTTGCGCACCTTCATGCCGCGATACACCAGCTCGTATTGCGCGCGGTTCTTGCCGTCGGCGGGGTCGGGCGGGAGCGTCGTCTTGCCGCTGATCTTGGGGGTCGCCACCTCGGCGTGGGCGGCCCGCCACTTGTCGAAGCCGACGCGATCGAAGCCGCGGGTCAGGAGTTGGTCGGCGGCGACGCCGGGGAACACCACGCCACGGCCCCCGGGGGGCATCGATGCGTACGCAGCGACGATGCGCGCCGCCGTCGCCTTCGCGCCGGGCAGCTTATCGAGCGCCGCGGCGACACGCCGGTCGTAGGGAGACTCGGTGAGTTGACCATTGGCGAAGCGGGCCAAAGCGGCGAGGGCCTTGGCGGCGCCGGCAGGGTTCCGGGCAGGAACGCGGACGGTGACACGAACGGGATTGTCGGCGGACCTGGTGTCCTGCGCGACGGCCTCGGCCGGCCCGCTCAACGCCAGCGCCACGGCGACCAGGCCCCACCGAGATCCTCGTGTCCGCTGCGTCATCGGTCTTCTCCTGCCGGCGTCTCAGGCGCCGAGAACGTCAGCCTCAGTGTGTCTCATAGATCGCGGCGTGTCGTGGCCGGAACGCGGCGCGTCAGGACCGCGCGAGGGTCGCCGTCGCGCCGCCGATCACTTGCTGTGAAAAGTCATGACGCCGTCCCAGCCCGGCGGCACGACCTCACCGAGCGCGGCGAGTCGCTGCTCGTAGATCGCAGCGACCGGGTCGCCGGGGTTGGCCGCCATGAACGCAGCGAAGTCGCGGCGCGCACTGTCGAGGTCGCCGCGGCGAAACGCAGCCAGCGCCGCGTCCCAGCGGTCCAGCTCGTGGTACGCGGTGACCTCACCGTCGGGTCCGCCGAGCAGCTCGTGGATCGCCACCGGCTGCCCCTTGCCCTTGACGCGCACCAGGTCGAGCTCGCGAAATCGGTACGCAGCCGCCGCCGCCCGCGTCTGCGGGCCGACCACGCAGAACACCCCGTACACCTTGGTCAGCCCCTCGAGGCGCGAGGCGAGGTTCACCGCGTCGCCGACCACCGTGTAGTCGAAGCGCTCGCGCGAGCCCATGTTGCCGACCACCATGTCGCCCGTGTTGACGCCGACGCCGATGCGCAGCTCGATGCCCCGCGCGCGCAGGGTCGGCTCCAGACGCGCGAGCGCGACGTGCATCGCCGTCGCCGTCGCCAGCGCCCGTACGGCGTGGTCGAGCTTGGGGACCGGGGCGCCGTACACCGCCATCACGGCGTCGCCGATGTACTTGTCGAG
>JAYUXQ010000951.1:0-3304 GCA_043752905.1 Nannocystis sp.
CATGCGCAAGCTCCTCGTCATCCTCAACGCCATGGTCCTCGCTGGCACGTCGTGGTCGCTCTCCGCTTGACGGGAGACACAACTGCTCCGTACTCACCCCCGCACCCAAATTCCCGCTTTGAACCGCTTAAGCGCGCAGGGGCGGGCTTGACGATCGTGGCGGGCATCCCGGCGACTATAGACGCAAAGCCGGAACTGCGCCTGTGCGCGTGCTCCGGGGATCGTCGGCGCAGCCCGGCGAGGGCGGCGAGGCCCGGGCGTGACCGCGCCTCACCGCGTGGGCCGGGCTTGTACTGCAGCAGGGCGGAGAAGCGCCCCGGGCCCGGGTCACTGCGGGATCAAGTTGAGGTTGAGGCCGCCCGGGTACCAGTAGCTGGTGTACTGACCGTAGCCGTAGACCTGCACGCCGAAGGCCTGGGCGCCGGTGATCGTGTGGTCGCCGTCGCCGGCGTTGGACACCTGGACGCGGGCGACGCTGAAGCCGGTCGCGCCGATCGGCGTGAAGCCGGCGACCGCCTGGCCGTCGATCGTGACCGCGGCGCCGGCGGGTGCGGTGATGTTGGCGAAGCTGCTCTCGTAGTTGGTCGGGGCGTGGAACGAGTAGCTGCTGCGATACTGCTCGGTGGGCACCGAGATCGTCATCGCGGGGTCGCCGGCGCCGCCGCCCGCGGCCTGGCCGAGCATGTACTCCGAGACGGCGATCTTGAAGTTCGCGGTGATCTTGAAGTCCTTGTCGGTCTGGACCTCGGCGTAGTCGCCGGCCTTGGCGAGCATGGCCGGGGCGCCGGGCTGCGGCGGGTCGTAGGTGAGGGTGGTGGCGTCGGTGGTGGCGATCACGCGGACCATGCGGGCCTTGATCGTCGGCATCATGTTCGGGGCCTTCACCAGCGGGGTGGTGACCAGGTACTCCTTGGCGAGGTTGGCGAACGGGAGGTTGAACTCCTCGAGGTGATCGCAGGCGGTGATGTCGAAGGGGACGTAGGAGCAGGCGTGGGCGCCGAGCACCTCGACGGGCTTGTCGGAGGTGACGCGGGTGCCGGTCACGTCAGAGATGTCGGGCCCGCCGCCGCCGACGCCCGAGAGCACCTGTAAGACGTCGCCCTCGCCGAGGTTGATCACGCCGGTGCCGTTGGCCGCCACGCCGCCGCCGGCCTGGATGATCTTGCCGCTGGCTGAGGGCGCGAGGGTGATCGTGGTGTTGTCCTCTAGGGCGACCACGGCGTAGAGGCCGGGGAGGCCGTTGAGGGTGTTGCGCGCGACGACGATGGTGTCAGTGCCCCACACGTTGGTCGGCATGAGCAGCGAGGCGTCATTGGTGAACGAGAAGTCGTTGGCCTTCTGGTACTCGAGCGGGTTGTACTGGTAAACGGTGACCGGCTGGGTCGAGCGCACCCGGTAGGCGCCGTCGACGAGGGTCCGGCTCGCGCCGGTCTGCTTGAGCAGCGGGACCCAGGGCAGCGGAATGACCTCGACGGTGTTGGCCGGGACGAGGATGTCGACCACAGGGTTGCCGCCGCGCTCGATCGTGACGTCGGCATCGGCGTTGCTGACGTTGGAGACGACGACCGCGAAGGTGAAGGTGTCGCTGACGACGTTGGGCGTGACGACCGGGTAGTACTGACAGCCGATGTAGCTGGTGCCGAGGGTCTTCGGGGCGCAGGCGCCGACGCACTCGCCGGCGTTCGGGTCGCAGGTCACGCCCTGCACGTCGTCGCACAGCTCGGCCTCGAAGCCGGTGCCGTCCATCTTGCACTTCTGGGCGACCTGACCCTCGCAGGTGCCGGCGTCGGGCACACACTCGGTGCAGCCGAGGCCCGGCGCGCACGCCTTGGGGCAGACCTGCTCGCTCTCGAAGCCGCCCACGCCGTCGCAGACCTTGGCGGTCAAACCGTCGCAGACGAGGGTGCCCTGGGCGCAGGGCGCGTCGCCGGTGGTGTCGGTGGTGCCGGTAGTGCCGGTCGTATCGAGCGAACCGTTGCTGTCGTCGGTGTCGGTGCCGGCGGTGTCGGTGGTGGTGCCGGGGTCGGTCACGGTGGCCGGCCCGGTGGTTTCGGTGGCACCCGTGGTGGTCGCGTCGCCGGACGGGTTCGTGTCGGTGTCGGTGGCGCTGCCGGTGGTCGGTGTGGTCGTGGCGGTGGTCGTCGGGCTCGTGGTGGCGGCCGAGGGATCACCACCGGTGTCCGTGCTCGGTGGCGCGGATGCGACGGTGGTCTCGCCGGCGCTGTCGGTCGTGTCGTCCGCGCAGCCAGGGGTCAGGGCGAGGAGGGTGGAAGTCAGGGTGGCGACCCGGGCGAGCTTGCGTGGCACCGGAGCACTGTATCGGCACTGTATCGGGGCTGCCCCCGGGTAAACCGGGACGGGGCAGGTGCCCGGACTCACGTGCGCCGGGGTGCGGCGATGGTTCCAGGACGGGCGCCCGCGTCTTCGCGCAGGGCGTCACCCGCTGCCGAACATGTGGCGGCCGCATGCGGGTCCTCGAGGTCGTCTCCGACCCCGGCGCCATCGCCCGCATCCTCCACGGCGCCCGCGCCCCGCCTGCGCCTCCTCCTCCCGGCCAACTCCTGTTGCTCCCATGACCGCGCGCTTTCGCGCAGCTGGCACCAGGCTCGACCGCGTAGTGATTTGGGCTTAACCTCGAGCGCCGCGTCGCAAGGCCATCCGCCGCGACGCGGCTCGTCTCGACCGATCACGACGGAAGAAGGTACTCGATGAAAGAGCGGCTAGAGCATCACGAGGGTAGCAGCGGCAAGTTTTGGGAAGTCGCAACCGAGGGGAGCCGGATGACGGTGACCTTTGGAAAGCTCGGCACGGCCGGTCAGGCAAAGCCCAAAGACTTCGACTCTGCCGACGCAGCCGAATCTGCAGCCACCACGTTGATCGCCGAAAAGCTCAAGAAGGGTTATCGCCGCGCAGGTGCGAGCGCGCCGGCCGTTGCTTCGGCAGCAGCGGGCGAAGCGGCCGCCACTGGCTTGCCTGCCGATCTCGCAGCCCTGGTCGGCGTGCCGTGTTTCGTGTCGGGTGAGGAACGAGAAGACGATGTCGTCGTCTTCGAGTGGGCCTCGTTCGCAGCCGAAGCCCGGCAGGGATTCTTGGGCGATCTGTTCGGCGACTGCGCAGAGGGCGACTTCGCCGAGCTACTCGACCTTTCGGACGGCGTGGCCTGGACCAGCACGAGCTGCGTCCCGTTTGCACTCTATGGCGTCGTCAGCGGCGGCGACTCGTTCCAGGGTGGTGGCGGGATGCCCCAGTTCCATCGGCTGCTGGTGCTCGATTCGAGCGGCGCAGTCCATGGCATCGAAGTCGA